>NZ_JBSFMM010000321.1:0-9960 GCF_053599555.1 Streptomyces sp. NPDC000941 | reverse complement strand
GCACGGGCCGTACGACGGTGTGCAGATAGCGCAGAAACCACTCGGTGCTGACGGTCGCCGGGCGGCGGCCCGCTGGACGTGGCGGGCGCGGAGGCCCGGGCGGCCTGGGCGCACACCGGCTGTCGGCTGCCGCTGCTGCATTCGCGGGGCGTGCGCGAGGTCAACGCCTGGCGGTTCGCGGCCCAGCGGCTGCCCGAGGGCGGCGGTGCGGCGGACTGGGTGTGCACCCGCGCGGAGACCTGGCGGGGCGCGGGCGACCGGGTGCTGGCCCAGTTCCAGCCCCCGGCCAGGGACCCGGGCGCCCCGGCCGCCATCGTCGCGAGCGCGGACGGCTCCCCGGACTGCGGGCCGCGCGCGCCGCGGGTGCTGGCGGGCGCGCTGTGGAAGTCGCGTACCGGGCGGTGGTATCTGCTGGCGGCGGGCAGCAGGCAGGTGACCGCCGTCGCGGCGCGCGGCGACGTGCGGGGCGCGGCGGCGGGACGGCTGCTGACGCTGCCCGCCGAGGCCGGCGACCAGGCGCGGCTGATCGGCCGGCTGATGGGCGGCGGGCGGCTGACGGCGCTGCGCTGACGGCCTGAGCTGACCTCGGCGCCGCCCCGCTCAGCGTGGTGAGGCCGCGCGCACCATCCGGAGCTGGCCGATCTCGGCGGCGTTCTTCATGAGCTCGGCGTTCACCCAGCCGAGCATATGGGCGACGGTGTGCTGGGGGTCGTTCTGCCAGGGGAAGGGCGCGACGGCCTCCAGGTCGGCGTCGGTGAGCTTGTCCAGCGCCGCCAGCCAGTCCGCACGCAGCCCGCGCAGCCACTCGACGGCCGCCGCGCCGTCACCCGGCCAGCCGATCTCGGTCCGTTCCCGCGGCGTCCGGCCCTGCGCATGGTCGAGGGTCACGCTCCACCACCAGCCGATGTGCCAGCTCAGCCAGGCGATCGTGGGGACGGGCACCGGATCGGGTTCGGTGTCCGCCCAGTCGGGCGCCCAGGTCCCGTCGGGCTGCTGACGTACGGTCCAGCAGTGGACGGCGGGCTCCCACAGGAAGTCCTCCGGCTCCAGCCGCTCCAGGTGGTACTCGAACAGGGACCAGGTCAGCTCGAACTGCCAGCGCGCCAGTTCACGTGGGGAGGTATGCACCCGGCGACCCTGACATACCGTCGCCCCGCCCGGAAAGCGATTATCCGCAGTGCAGCAGAACTGATCCAGAGAACCTCCGTGAACGCTGGATTTCGGCTTGTCGCGTATGGAAGGCTCGCCAGCGTCCATGGAATTCCGAATATTGAATTGGGTACGGCAGGATATCTCGTGCGGATAACGACTTCGATCGCCGCCACCGCCGTCGCGGTGCTGGCACTCACCTTGACCGGCTGCGGAGGCGACGACGGCGACGGCGACGGAAAGTCGGCGTCCGCCAAGGACGAAACGGGCACCAGCCAGTCCGAGAAACCGGGCAAGCCCACTCCTTCCGGCACCGGCGAGTCGGGCGACATGGAGTCCACCGGCCCCACCCCCTCGCCGAGCAGGACCCCCGGCAAGTCCACCCCGGTCCCCAGCCGCACCACCACCAGCGCCCCCACCAAGGCCCCGGTCCCGAGCCGTACGACCGCCGCCCCGCCCACCGCCTCAGGTCAGTTGGCGAGCGCCCAGGGCACGTGGTACTTCCGGATGCGGGACGCGAACGGCAATCTGCTCACCTTGCGGATCAACGGCACGTCCATGGCCCTGACCGGCCCCGACAAGACCTGCCCCGGGACCCTTACGTCCTCCATGGCCGCCTCCTTCTCCTGCGCCGGCAAGACCCTGAACGGCACGGCCCGGGTCAGTGGCCAGACTCTCTCCCTCAGCTGGACCGACGGCACCACGGACCAGTTCTCCCGCACCAAGCCCGCGTAACGGCGCAACGGCGAAGGAGCCGCACATCCACCGATGTGCGGCTCCGACCGACGCCGGGAACTCAGCCGCAGGACCGCGCGCCCACGTGCAGGGCCACCGCCGTGTTCGTGCCGAGGGTCGCGGTGAACTGTCCGGAGGAGTCGACCGTGACGCTCTTGCCGCTCTGCACATCGCAGTAGCCGCCCGCGGGCAGCGAGGTCTGGAAGGTCCGGGTCAGCGAGGTGCCCTCGTGGTTGATGGCGACGTACGCCTTGTCACCGCGTCCGAAGGCGATCGCGTTGTTGCCGTTGTCCCACCAGTTGGCGACGGCCGCACCGCGCGCCGTATTGCGGAAGGCGACCATTTTGATGATCTCGGGCCATTTGTGCTGGCATTTCCAGCCGTCCTGCCAGCAGGCGTTCACCGTGCCCCCGTTCGGCGGCCCGGCGTCGTTGTCGGAGAACTCATAGCCGGAGTGGACGTCCGGGGAGCCGTACGGCCAGGCCAGCATGAAGACATTGGCGAGGGTGTAGTTGGCGTTGTCCTTGTAGGTCAGGGTGGAGCCATTGCGCTCAGTGTCCCAGTTGTCGACGAAGACACCGGATTTGCCCGAGGCCATATAGCCCCAGCCCTCGCCGAAATTGTTGAGGTAGGCCAGCTTCTCGCTGGTGAAGACGCGCTTGAGGTCGCGGCCGTAGCGGAATTCCTGGACATCGCCGTTGCCCAGGTACTCCGTCGGCGAGACGGCCTCGCCCGCGCCGTAGATGGCCTCCTGCTTCCAGTAGACGTTCGGATTGCTCAGCTTGCTCTTGATCGCGGCCAGGTCCTCGGCCGCCATGTGCTTGGCGGCGTCGATCCGGAAGCCGTCCACGCCGAGCGAGAGCAGGTCGTTCAGATACTGGGCGATCCGGTCGCGCACATACGACTCACCGGTGTCCAGGTCCGCCAGGCCCACCAGCTCGCAGTGCTGGACGTTCCAGCGGTCCTGGTAGTTGCTGATCTGCGCGGTGCAGTCGTCCATGTCCTGGGACTGGTAGATGCCCGGGTAGGTGTACTTGGTGTACGAGGAGCCGCCGGTGCCGGTGCCGGATCCCGCTGCCATGTGGTTGATGACGGCGTCGGCGACGACCTTCACACCCGCCGCATGGCAGGTGTCGATCATGTTCTTGAAGGCGGTGCGGTCACCGAGCCGTCCGGCGATCTTGTAGCTGACGGGCTGGTACGAGGTCCACCACTGGCCGCCTTGGATGTGCTCGGTCGCCGGGGACACCTCGACATAGCCGTAACCGGCCGGCCCCAGGGTGCTGGTGCACTCCTTGGCCACCGAGGCGTAGGTCCACTCGAAGAGTTCGGCGGTGACGTCCTTGTCGCCGGGCGGCGCGGCCTGCGCCTGCCCCGGCAGGGCTATCAGCATCGCCGCGCCCGCCGCGAGGGCGAGGGCGGCCGCGAGGGGTCTGCTGGCCATCGTTCCTCCTGCTTGTGGGGGGATTGCGGAAGACGATCGAGCCTCGTGCGGCAACGCGCCGTGCCCGTAAGGCCGTTGAAGGTTCTTGCGGCGAGGAGTCAGAGGGGTCGGCTCCTTGTCGGTCACCGGACCGTACTCCCGGCATTTTCTGGCTGCAAGACCTTACGCAAGTTATTGCGGCGTGTTACGTTCGGCCCGCTCTCCGGTCCGGCCGGCCGGGGCCCGGCGACGGGCCCACGCGCCCGGCCGGTCGGGCCGGTCATCGGGACCATGCGTCGCGTTACGCTGGGTGGTGCGACAGAGCGTCTGAAAGAACAGCTCACGCCCATGGCACACACCAGCCTCGGCACCGTGGACCGGGAGATCGCCACCGACGCCATCCGCCCCGCCTACGATTTCATCGTCTGCGGCGGAGGGACCTCAGGATCCGTCGTCGCGCGGCGCCTGTCGGACAACCCCGAAGCGAGCGTGCTCCTGCTGGAGGCCGGCGGCAGCGACCGGGTGCCGTCCGTCGTCGACTGCACCCTGTGGATGTCCAATATCGGCAGCGAGCGCGACTGGGGCTACCACGCCCAGCCGTCACCGTCCCTCAACGGTCGTACGCCTCCGCTGCCGATGGGCAAGGTGCTGGGCGGCGGCTCCAGCATCAACGCCTCTGTCTGGGCCCGGGGCCACCGCAACGACTTCGACTTCTGGGCCGAGGAGTCCGGCGACCCCGGCTGGTCCTATGCGTCCGTCCTCGACATCTACCGGCGGGTCGAGAACTGGACCGGCCCGGCCGACCCCCGCCGCGGCACCGGCGGCCCCCTGCGTGTCGCCCTCCCGGAGAACCCCGTTCCGCTCGCGTCGGCGCTGGTCGAGGCGGCATCCGGGAGGGGTATCCCCGCGGTCGCCGACCTCAACGCCGATCCGATGGAGTCCGACGGCGGCTGCGGCTGTCCCAACTTGCTGGTCGGCCGGGGCAATGCCAGGGTCTCGGTGGCCGCCACCTACCTCCACCCGGTCATGGGCCGTCCCAACCTCGACATCGTGCTGTGTGCCGAAGTGACCGGGCTGGAGCTGTCGGGGAGCCGGGCGACCGGAGTGGAGTTCATTCAACGGGGCCATACGCGGAGCGTCCGGGCCAGGGAGGAGGTGGTCCTCTCACTCGGTGCCATCAACACACCGAAGCTGCTGATGCTCTCCGGCATCGGAGACCAGGCCGAACTCGCCGCGCTCGGCATCCCGGGCGTCGTGCACCTGCCCGGCGTCGGGAAGAACCTCCAGGACCACATCCTGCTCGCCGGCTGCATCTGGGAGTACCAGGTCCCCGAGGCTCCCCGGAACAACGCCGCCGAGTTCGCCTTCTTCACCAAGAGCGACCCGCCGCTGCCCGGCCCCGATCTGATGCCGGTGCTCGACGAGCTCCCGCTCGCCAGCGAGGTCCTGGTCACCCAGTACGACGTTCCCTCCGGAGCCGATTCCGCCTGGACACTCGCCCCCGGGCTCGCCCGGCCCGCCAGCCGTGGATCCGTGCGCCTGACCGGCGCGAATCCTCTGGCGGCCCCGCGGATCGACGCCAATTTCCTGACCGCCGGAGAGGATGTGAAGGCACTTGAATACTGCGTGGGACTCTGCCGGGAAATCGGCAATTCCCCAGAGGTGAAGCCTTTCGTCAAGCGCGAGGTCATGCCAGGCCCGCTGAGCGGCGACCGACTCGAGACCTTCGTCCGCAACGCGGCCGGTTCGTACTTCCACGAGACCTGCACCGCGAAGATGGGGCGCGACGAGATGTCCGTGGTCGACAGCTCCCTGAGGGTCTACGGCGTCGAGGGCCTGCGCATCGCGGACGGCTCGATCATGCCCCGTGTCACCAGCGGCAACACCATGGCCCCCTGCGTCGTCATCGGCGAGCGAGCGGCGGACCTGATCGCATCCGGTCACGGCGGCAGGTGAGTCCGCGCGCCCGGCGACGGCTTCCCTGCCGCGCCCACCGGCAGGACTCTCTCTCCGCGACAAGAGCTATATTCGGCACATAAGGGATGCCGGGGGCCGGCGATCCCGGCATCGAATTCCCGAGGCGACGCAGGGGACGCCATGGGTGTGGACCAACGCCCGAACATCGCGAACACCCGGCTCAGTCCGTCGGCGCGGACGCGGCTTCGACTCCTGGGCTCCACGGAGGACAACCTGAGTGGCACCGGGTCCCTGTCGCTTGCCCTCGGCCAGGTGGTCGCCGAGCTCGGCGCCCTCGGAGGCATGATCCATGTGCGCGATGCGGACCACGGCGGGCTCCGCCTGTTGGCCAGCGTGGGGCTCCCCGATTCCCTGGTGGCGGGGTGGGAAATCCTCGCGGAGGAGAGCAGCGCGGTCCCCGCGTCATATCTGCGATACGACACCCACGTCACGACGCCTCCTCCGCCCGACGGCCGGCACCGGCCGCCTTCGCCGTCCCCCGGCCACTCCTTCCCCACGGGCCTCGCCTCCGGCGTCGACGAGCTTCCTCGCGGCAGCAGAATGGCCTCCGTGCCGGTGGTCACGGCCGAGGGGCAAACGGTGGGCGCGCTGTCCATACTGGCGGACGCGCCTGGTGACCTCAGCGATGCCCAGTGCGTTTTCCTGCGGTTGGTCGCCGACTGGATCGCCGGGCAGCTGAGGCCCGCCCGACCTGCCGCCGCGGACACCGGACACGCGAGGGAGCCGCCCGGCGGCCACGCCGTCGGCAGTGCCATGTGGCAGCTGAACGACGGCCTTCTCATTCTTGATCGCGACGCACGGCTCACCTTCGCCAACGCGACGGCCCTGAGGCTGCTGGGATCCTCCGCGGAGGAGGTGCCGGGAGCCGAGCTGTGGGGCCACCCGGTGATCCGCCGGACCAAGATGGCCGCCTCCCACAGACGGGCCGTGGCCACCCGGGCACCGGTCGGCTTCGACACCCGGTGGCCCGGGAAGGCAGGCTGGTACCACGTACGCCTCGACCCGGTCCCCGACGGCCTGGTCATCCACATCATCGACATCACCGAACGCCGGGAGCGGCAAGCCGAGCGGTTCGCGGCCGAGCGCACCGTGGCGGAGCGCGTCACCCTCATGGGAGAGCTCACCTCGGCCCTTGCCAAGGCGCTGACCGTCCGGGACGTCGTGAAGGCGGTCGCCGATCGCATGCTTCCGCCTTTCGGCGCGACCGGCCTGATCTGCCAGATCGTCGAAAACGGGCAGTGGCGGATGGTCGGTTCGGCCGGGTACCCGGATCACTTCATCGAGATCATCCATAAGCTGATGGTGACGGACATGTCAGCCATCGTCCGTGTGCTCAACTCCCGCTCCCCGAGCTTCCTGTCCAGTCCGCAGGAGTACGCCGAACAGCACCCGGACGCCGTCGGGTACCTCTACAAAAGCGGGATGTGCGCGTGGGCCTTTCTCCCGCTGATCGCCTCCGACCAGCAGATCGGCTACTGCGCGGTGGCATTCAGCCGACCACGCCACTTCTCGGAGGAGGAGCGCTCCCTGCTCATCGCGCTGAGCGGACTGGTCGCCCAGGCGCTGGAGCGGGCCCGTCTCTTCGACGCCGAGCACACCCGCGCACAGCAGCTGCAGCGCGGCCTGCTGCCTCGTACCCTGCCCGTCGTGCCGGCCGTCACCGCGGCCGCCTGCTATCTGCCTGCCGCCGAAGGCATGCAGGTCGGCGGCGACTGGTACGACCTCATCCCGCTGTCCGGTGAGCGGGTCGCCCTCGTCATCGGCGACGTCATGGGCCATGGGCTGTCCGAGGCCGCGACGATGGGCCGGCTGCGTACGGCCGTCCACACCCTCGCCGACCTCGAACTCCCACCCGACGAACTGCTCACCCACCTCAACGACCTCGTCGGAGCCCTCGGCGACGACTTCTACGCCACCTGCCTCTACACGGTCTACGACCCCACCACCAACGTCTGCGTCTTCGCGAGCGCCGGGCACCCGCCGCCCGCCATCGTCGACCCCGATGGCACCACCCACTTCCCCGACGTCGTCCCCGACCCGCCGCTCGGCGCCGCGATCCCGCCCTTCGAGACCCATGAGGTCCAGCTTCCCGACGGCAGCCTCCTCGTGCTCTACACCGACGGCCTGGTCGAGTCCTCCACCGTCGATATCGATGAGGGCATGGCCCGCCTCGCCCAGGCCCTCACCCGTGCCGCCACACTCCCCTCGGAGCCACCCGACCGCGTGTGCGAGGCCGTCGTCGGCGCGCTGTTGCCAGAGCAGTCCGAGACCCAGGACGACGCCGCTCTGCTGATCGCCCGTGCATGGTCGCTGCCCTATGACCAGGTCGTCTCCTGGAGCCTCCCGGACGGCCCCATCGCCGCCGCCGAAGCCCGCCGCCGGGTCACGGACCAACTGTCCATGTGGAATCTCGACGAGCTGTCGATGACGACGGAACTACTGGTCAGCGAGCTGGTCGGCAATGTCGTCCGGCATGCCAAAGGCCCCATACGGCTGCGCCTGCTCTACGGCCGGACACTGATCTGCGAAGTCTCGGACGGCAGCCTCACCACCCCTCGTATCCGCCGCGCGGCCGACACCGACGAGGGCGGACGCGGACTGCAACTGGTCGCGGCGCTGTCCCAGCGGTGGGGCACTCGTTTCACGGCGACGGGCAAGTGCATCTGGACGGAGCAGATGCTGCCCCCGCACGCCGTGCCGTCGCCCGCCGGCCCCCGGTAGCCGGTAGCCGGGTCATCACGACTTGGTCGCCCCGGCGGTGAGCCCGGCGACCAGGTGGCGCTGGGCCCAGGAGAACACCAGCGTCGCCGGGATGGCGATCAGGACGGCGGCCGCGGTCATGGAGCCCCAGTCCGAGGTGTACTGGTTGACGAAGGTCTGGAGCCCGGCGGAGAGGGTCAGGTTCTCCTCGCCCGTCATGAAGGCGGAGGCGTACGCGACCTCGGCCCAGGCCGTGATGAAGGTGTAGAACGCGGTCACCGCAAGGCCCGGTTTGGCCAGCGGCACCACAAGACGCCAGAAGGTGCCGAAGGGGTTGAGCCCGTCGACCCGGCCGGATTCGTCGATCTCCACCGGGATGGTGTCGAAGAAGCCCTTCATCATCCAGGCGCAGAACGGCACAGCGACGGTGAGGTAGGTGACGATGAGGGCTACCGGCTGGTTGAGCCAGCCCAGCGTCGACATGATGTTGTACAGCGGGACGATGAGGATGGCCACCGGGAACATCTGGGTGATCAGCAGCAGCCACATCAGCGGGCGCATCCCGGGGAAGCGGAAGCGGCTGACGGCGTATCCGGTGGTAGCCGCCACGAACACGCCGAGCAGCGTGGTGATCAGCACGATGAACAGCGAGTTGCCGAACCAGGTGAGGAACTTCGTATCGGCGAGGACGTGGTGGTAGTTGTCCAGCGTCGGGCTCTTCACCACATCCGTGGAGAACGCCTCGCTCTTGGGCTTGAACGAGGTCACCAGCAGCCACAGCGGCGGGAAGACCGCGACGGCGGAGGCGACGATGAGGGTCGCGTGCAGCCCGACCGAGGCCAGTGGGGAACGTCGTTGGTCGCGCATGGTCACCACACCTCTCCCTGCTTGCGGAGTGCGCGGCGGTAGACCGTCGCGAAGAGCATGAGGATCAGCAGGATGAGCACGCCCCATGCCGAGGCGCCCGCGAAGTCGCGCGGGCTGTTGACGAACGACAGCCGGTAGGCGTACGTCACCAGGATCTCGGTGCTGTCGCCCGGTCCGCCGCGGGTGAGCAGGAAGATCACCGGGAACATGTTGAAGGTCCAGATGGTCGACAGCAGCACCACCGTGGAGCTGACCGAGCGCAGCCCGGGCAGGGTGATGTGGCGGAACCGCTGCCAGGGCCCGGCCCCGTCCATCTCGGCGGCCTCGTACAGCTCACCGGGGATGGACTGCAGTCCGCCGAGCAGCGCGACCAGCATGAACGGCACGCCGAGCCAGATGTTCACGGCGATCACCGAGACCTTGGCCATGGTGGGGTCGTTCAGCCAGGGCACGGCGTCGATGCCGCCGCCGTCCAGGATCTTGTTGAGGATGCCGTTCCGCTCGTTGTAGAGCAGGCGCCAGGCGAAGACCGAGACGAAGGCGGGTACGGCCCAGGGCAGGATCAGCAGCGACCGGTAGAGGGTGCGGCCGGCGAATCTGCGGTTGAGGATGACGGCCAGGCCGAGGCCGATGGCGAAGGTGAGGGCGACGCAGGCGGCGGTCCAGGTCACGGTCCAGACGAGCCGGTCCCAGAAGATCGGGTCCTTCAGGATCGCGGTGAAGTTGTCCAGCCCGACGAAGTCGTACGTCGCGGGGATGTGGTTCATCCCGATGTTGCGCTCGACGTTCGCCTCGTTGGCGTCGGTGAGCGACAGATAGATACCGCGCGCCAGCGGATAGCCGATGATCAGGCCGATCACCAGCACGACGGGCGCGACCATGGCCCAGGCGTACCAGTGGCGGCCCAGCGCGTTGCGGATCCGGCCCGGGGGCCGCTTGTTCACCCCGCTCTTCTTGCCGGGCCTGCCGGGCTCGCCGGGCTTATGGGTTTCGGCGGCGGTCTCGCGGACCCGGCCGCGGGGGGCCGCCGCCCCCCCCCCCCTACCGGCCCACAGGCCGGGCGCGACAGCCCACGGCGCGGGGCCTGGGGGGAAACCCGCGGGTGCGCC
>NZ_JBSFMM010000320.1:0-9981 GCF_053599555.1 Streptomyces sp. NPDC000941 | reverse complement strand
CTCCGTCTGTCCGGCCCCCGGGATCCGCCGGCGGCCAGTTGCGGCTCGCTCGCTCGACGACAGCGCACGGGGTGGGTGCGCCGAAGACCGACCGGCCTTCCTCGCCCCGATGCGCAACCCCGAACTGCGCAAGCTGTACGGCAAGAGCCTGCGCGGCGGACTGCTGCTGTACGGGCCGCCCGGCTGCGGCAAGACCTTCATCGCGCGCGCCGTGGCCGGAGAGCTCGGCGCCGGGTTTCTGTCGGTGTCGATCAACGATGTGCTCGACATGTGGATCGGCAACTCCGAGCGCAATATGCACGAGGTGTTCGCCACCGCCCGCCGTCAGGCCCCCTGTGTGGTCTTCCTCGACGAGTTGGACGCCCTCGGCGGCAAGCGCAGCCGCACCCAGAACAGCGGTATGCGCAACACGGTGAACCAGCTGCTGACCGAGCTGGACGGTATCGACGCCCCCGCGAACGACGGTGTGTTCGTACTCGCGGCCACCAACCTCCCGTGGGATGTGGACATCGCGCTGCGCCGCCCGGGCCGCCTGGACCGCACCCTGCTCGTACTGCCTCCCGACGCCCCCGCCCGCGAGGCGATCCTCCGCTACCACCTGCGCGACCGCCCCATCGAAAGCATCGACCTGGGCAAGCTCGCCAAGGCCACCGACGGCCTCTCGGGCGCCGATCTGGCCCATGTGTGCGAGGCCGCGGCCGAGACGGCGCTGCTCGACTCGGCACGCACCGGCACCGTGCGCATGATCGGTATGAAGGACCTGCTGGGCGCGGCGAAGTCGGCCGTCCCCTCCACCGAACCGTGGTTCGCGGCCGCCCGCAACGTGGCCATGTTCGCAGGCGAGGGCGGGATGTACGACGACCTGCTCGCGTATCTGAAAAAGAGGCGGAAGCTGTGACCCTGCACCCGGCCGTCGAGCAGGCCGACGCGCTCATCGACCTCAAGCGGTACGACCAGGCCCAGGCCCTGCTCGGCCGCCGCCTGGCCGAGGACCCGGACGACATCCGGGCCTGGGTGAAGCTCGGCCGCTGCCGGCTGGCGGCGGGCCAGGTGGAGCAGGCGCTCACCTCGCTCGGCGAGGCCCTTCAGCGCGCCCCCGAGGACATCGGCGCGCTGTACATGTACGCCCAGGCGCTGCGCCGCGCGGACCACCTGGAGCAGCCGGAGCGCTGGCGCAAGGCGGAGGAGGCGCTGCGCCAGGCGCTGCGCGTCGATCCGCAGAACAGCTTCGCGCACGCACTGCTCGCCGAGTTCCTGATGTACTACCCGACCCGTCGCGCCGAGGCCCTGGGCCTGGCCAGGGAGGCGGTGCGGCTGGACCCGGAGAGCGTGGAGGCGTACCAGGCGCTGTGGCGGACGGCCGGCGCCGCGGGCGAGACCGAGACCTACACCTGGGCGCTGCGCCAGGTGCTCCGCCTGGAGCCCACCGACAACCAGGCCCTGTATCTGGTGAGCATGCAGGAGGCGCACAAGCCGGGCACCACGGCCGCGCAGGCCGCGGAGGTGTACGCAGACGCGCTCGCCGCCGCCCCGGACAACGCCGGGCTGCGCCACGACCTCGACCGGGCCACCTTCCGGCTGCTGCGCGGTATCCGCTGGCTGGCGCTGATCTGCGTGGCGGCCGCGGGCGTCATGGTCGATCTGTTCCCGCAGGACGGCGAGGCGGCGCGGGAGCTGCCGGTGTCGCTGGGCAACCGGCTGTGGGTGCTGGTGGTGATGGCGGCGATCTGGGGCTTCGGCGCCTGGCGCCGCTACCGCAGGCTGCGCACCGGCGTCCAACTGAATGTGTGGTCCCTGGTGCGCCGCGGCAGCTGGGCCCGCGTCGTACTCGCCCAGGCGGCCTGGGCGATGCTCTGCGCCCTGCTGATCTCGCAGATGCCGTGGACGGAGCGCACCGTGCCGCGGATCCTCTTCTGGGCGGGTCTTGTGCCCACGCTGGCCACCATCTGGTTCGACCGGAGGAAGAAACCATGAGCGACCATGCCGGCGACTACGACATCGCCGCCGTCCGCCGGGAGTTCCCCGCCCTGAAGGCCGGCTCCGCCCACTTCGACGGCCCCGGCGGCACCCAGACACCGCTGCCCGTCATCGAGGCCGTCTCCGACGCCCTGGCGGGCCCGCTGTCCAACCGCGGCACCCGCACGCCCGGCGAGCGCAACGCCGAAGCCACCGTGTCCGGCGCCCGCCGGGCGCTCGCCGATCTGCTGGGCGCCGACCCGTCGGGCGTGGTCTTCGGCCGCAGCGCCACCCAGCTCGCGTACGACGTCTCCCGCGCCCTCGCCAAGACCTGGCGGCCAGGCGACGAGATCGTCGTGACCCGGCTGGACCACGACTCCAACATCCGCCCCTGGGCGCAGGCCGCGGCGGCGGCCGGAGCCACGGTCCGCTGGGCCGACTTCGACCCCGGCACCGCCGAGCTGGCCCCCGAGGCCATCGGCACCGTGCTCGGCGACCGCACCCGTCTCGTCGCGGTGACCGCCGCCTCCAACCTGCTGGGCACCCGCCCCGACATCGCCGAGATCGCCCGGCTGACGCACGATGCCGGGGCCCTGCTGTACGTCGACGGCGTCCACTACACCGCCCACTCCCCCGTCGACATCGAAGCGCTGGGCGCGGACTTCTTCGCCTGCTCCCCGTACAAGTTCCTCGGCCCCCACCACGGCGTGCTCGCCGCCCGCCCCGAGCTGCTGGAAACCCTGCGCCCGGACAAGCTGCTGCCCTCCACGGACGCCGTCCCCGAGCGTTTCGAGCTCGGCACCCTGCCGTACGAGCTGCTGGCCGGCACCCGGGCCGCCGTCGACTTCCTGGCCGGGCTCGGCCCGCGGCAGGACGGCCCGCGCCGGGAGCGGCTGGTCTCCGCGCTCACCACGCTGGAGGCGTACGAGGACTCGCTGCGGACGCGGATCGAAGCAGGGCTGGCCGGCCTGGACCGGGTCACCGTCCACTCCCGCGCGGCCGACCGCACCCCCACCCTGCTGCTCACCATCGAGGGCCGCGACACCGTGGACGCCTACCACTATCTGGCCGCCCGCGGGGTCGACGCGCCGTCCGGCTCCTTCTACGCCCTGGAGGCGTCCCGACGGCTGGGGCTCGGCGACACCGGCGGGCTGCGCGTGGGCCTCGCCCCGTACAACGACACCGGGGACGTGGACCGGCTGTTGGAGGGGCTGTCGGACTTCCTGCGAGAACAGGACTGACGCGGAGGATCGGCGCGGGTCAGTCCGGCCCGGTCTTCATGATCTTCCAGACGCGGGTCGCCACCTGAAGGTTCAGCCGGGTCTCGGCGTCGGTGAGGTCGGAGCCGCTGATCTCGCGGATCCGCTGAAGCCGGTAGCGCAGTGTGGAGCGGTGGACCACGAGCGCCGCCGCGGTCCGGCTGTAGTTGCCGCCGCAGTCGAAGTACCGGGACAGGGTCGCCACCAGGGCCGTCCGGTGTGCGGAGTCGTAGTCGAGCAGCGGCCCCAGCCACTCCCGGACGAACCTCTCGATCTCCTGGTAGTCGTTGCCGGCCCGCAAGATCCGGTAGAGCCCCAGGTCCTCGAAGAAGGTCGTCCCGTACGCCGTGGGAGAGCGCCGCCGCACCTCCAGCGCCCGCAGCGCCTCCCGATAGGAGCGCGGGATCTCTCCCGGGGAGTCGCAGCGACCGCCCACACCGATCGCGCCGGACTCCGTCCCGGCCTCCCGGCTGAGCGCGGCGTACAGCTCCCGTCCGGGCGGCCTGCCGTCGGTCACCAGGACCACCGTGCCGGACCGGCGGGCCGGCAGCGAGCGCATGCCGAGCGCCGCCGCCGACTTGTCGACGGCCTGGACGAAGGAGTCGTCGGCCGCCCGCTCCGCCCACCGCACGACGACCACATGGTGCGGACCGTGCAGATCGTGGCCGAGCGCCTGGGCCCTGGCGTAGGCGCTGGTGTCGTCCGAGCCGGTGAGCAGGTCCTCCACCAGATCGCGCCGCAGCCTCAGCTCCACCTCCGCCAGCGTGCGCTGATGCGCCAGTTCCAGAGCGAGCGCCACGGTGGCGTGCCGGAGGGCGAGCAGAGCGCGGGCGTCCGCCCGCGCCTCGGGGTCGGCCAGGAACAGCGCGCCCAGCACCTCGCCCCGCGGGGCGGCGACCGCGAGCAGGCGGTCCCTGACCCGTACCGGATGCCCGCCTCGGGCGGTGTCCCGCAGCATCTCCTCGTGGCGGGCCGGGTCGGGCGTGGGGTACGGGTCCGGGCGCCCGGGGCCGGACCAGGCCCGCGGATGCCCGAACCGGTCCTCGATCCCCGCGGCAAGCCCGGTGATCTTGTGCAGCGCCTCGGCGATGCCCGCCTCCCCGTCCCCGTGCACGGCGGCCCGCTGGAGGGTGTCGAGGATCCCCCGCTCGTGCTCGAGCTCGGCGCGTACGGACTCCAGCCGCTCCCGGACGGCCTGCTGCTCCGCGCGGGCCCGGCGCAGCTCCGCCGCCCGCTCCCGCTCCCGCCGGTGCGCGGCCGCGCCGGACAGGGCCGCCGCGGTCTGCCGGGCGAGCGCGGTGAGCCAGAACCGGTCGTCCTCGCTGGGCGGGGTCCCGGCGCCGACCACGAGCTGACCGCGCAGACCGCCCGGTTCCCGCAGCGCGTACGCCCAGCCCCAGGCCCGTCCGGACAGCCGCACCGGCCCGTCCCGCCCGGCCAGTTCCCGGACCCGCTCGTCGAGGGCGGCGGCCGGATGCCCGTCGGTGCCGTCGGTCGTACGGTGGCGCGTCAGCACGCCGCCGACCATGAGGTACCCGGCCTCGGCCCGCCCCGGTCCGACCTCGCCGACCAGGGCCATCGCCCGGTGCAGGATCTCGGTCTCGTCCCGGCTGTCGAAGAGGGCGGTGGAGCGCAGCAGCAGGCCGCGTGCCTCGGGGGTCAGGGGTCGGTCCTGGGCCCAACGCCGTTCGCGGGAGAAGGCTGTTGAGGTCATTCCGTCGCTCCGTCCGCGTTCGGAGAACGAATCCGGGTTCGGAGAACGTGTCCCGGCCCGCGGGTACCCGCCCGGCGGGGCGGCCACCGGCCCGGCCACGCGCCTGTTCTGTGCCAGCAGGTCCACCCTAAGCGCGGTTTTTGGCCCCCGCAGGCGCAGGCGTGCCGGGCCCCGTTTTGCCAGGCTGGGCGTTTGGGGCCGGAAGGCGGGTGAAGACGGGTTCATTCCGCGGCTGCGCGCTGCCGCCGCTTCCCACAAGGAGTTCCTCATGGCCAAGGCAGTCGGAATCGATCTGGGCACCACCAACTCGGTGATCGCGGCGTGGGAGGGCGGCGAGGCGACGGTCGTGCCCAGTTCGGAGGGCGGTCGCACAACCCCGTCCGTGGTGGCCTTCACCGACGCCGGCGAGCGCCTGGTGGGTCAGCTGGCCCGGCGCCAGGCGATCCTCAACCCCAAGGGCACCATCTACTCGGCCAAGCGCTTCGTCGGCCGGCACTACGACGAGGTGCCCGACGAGGCCAAGGCGGTCGCCTACGACGTCGTCCCGGACGAGCAGTCCCTCGCGCGCTTCAAGGTGCGCGACAAGCTGTACTCGCCGGAGGAGATCAGCGCCCTGGTGCTGCGCAAGCTCGCCGACGACGCCGCGAAACAGCTGGGCGAGCGGGTGACCGAGGCGGTCATCACGGTGCCCGCGTACTTCAACGACGCCCAGCGCAGCGCCACCAAGGACGCGGGCGAGATCGCGGGGCTCGAGGTGCTGCGGATCATCAACGAGCCGACCGCGGCGGCCCTGGCGTACGGCCTGGACAAGAAGGGACACGAGACAGTGCTCGTCTTCGACCTCGGCGGCGGCACCTTCGACGTGTCCGTCCTCGATGTCGGGGACGGCGTGGTGGAGGTGCGCTCCACCGCGGGCGACAGCCATCTGGGCGGCGACGACTTCGACCGCCGGCTCGTCGATCATCTCGCCGACAAGTTCCAGCAGGACAACGGCATCGATCTGCGCCGGGACCCGCAGGCGCTGCAGCGGCTCTTCGAGGCCGCGGAGAAGGCGAAGACCGAGCTGAGCTCGGTGACCCAGACCCAGGTCAACCTGCCGTTCATCACCGCGGACGCCTCGGGCCCCAAGCATCTGACCGAGTCGGTCATGCGGTCCACCTTCGAGCAGATCACCGCCGATCTGGTGGAGCGCTGTCTCGGTCCGGTCCAGCAGGCCATGGCCGACGCCAAGGTCGGCGAGAACGACATCGACGAGGTGATCCTGGTCGGCGGCTCGACCCGGATCCCCGCGGTGCAGGCCCTGGTGCGGAGGCTGACCGGCGGCAAGGAGCCCAATATGAGCGTGAACCCGGACGAGGTGGTGGCGCTGGGCGCCGCGATCCAGGCCGGGGTGCTCAAGGGCGAGGTCAAGGACGTCCTGCTGCTGGATGTCACACCGCTGTCGCTCGGTGTCGAGACCCGCGGCGGGGTCATGACGAAGATCATCGAGCGGAACACCACCATCCCGGTGCGCCGCACGGAGACCTTCTCCACGGCCGAGGACAGCCAGCAGGCCGTGGACATCGTGATCCTCCAGGGCGAACGGGAGCGGGCCGCGGACAACAGGGGTCTCGGCCGGTTCCAGCTGACCGGCATCCGCCCGGCGCCGCGCGGCGAACCGCAGATCGAGGTCGTCTTCGACATCGACGCCAACGGCATCCTCAACGTCACCGCCCGGGACCGGGACACCGCCAAGGAGCAGTCCGTCACCATCAGCGAGACCGGCAACCTCGACCGCGGCGATGTGGAGCGCATGGTCCAGGAGGCCGAGCGCAACCGCGGTGAGGACCAGGCGCTGCGCCAGGCCGTGGACGCCCGCAACGAGCTGGACGCCATCGCCTATCAGGTCGAAAAGCGCCTCGCCGAACTGGGCGACGCGGCGCCCTCCCATGAGAAGGCGCGCGCCGAGATGCTGGTCGGCGACGCCCGTGAGGCGGTCAGGGGCGAGGCGGGCGTGGACCGGGCCAGGCCGCTGATATCCGAGCTCCAGCAGGTGTACGCGGGCCTGGCCGCGCATGCGACGGCCGGAGCCGGGGGCGCCCGGCAGACCGGCCCCGACGAGGGTGGCGGAGGCGGCGACGACGTCGTCGACGCCGAGTTCGACAAAGGCTAGGCGGCTGCCATGTCCCACCGTCCGCAGGAGCCCGAACCGGTGCCGGAGGGCGCCGTGCCGGAGCCCGTACAGGATCTGCCCGCCCCGGGCACGGCCGAGGCGCGCGGCCAGGGCGGGGAAGGGCCAGGACCGGACGCGGCCGACGGTCCCGCCCCGCCCGGGGACGAGTACACCGCGGCCCTGGCCGAGTTGGAGGACCGCTGGCGCCGCGCCCTGGCCGATCTGGACAATCTACGCAAGCGCCACGCCAGGGAGCTGGAACGGGAACGGGCCGCCGAGCGGGCCCGTACGGCCACGGCGCTGCTGCCCGTCATCGACAACCTCGAACTCGCCCTCTCCCACGCCGAGGCCGACCCCGCCACCATCGTGGAAGGCGTCAAGGCCGTACGCGACCAGGCCGTGGATGCCCTCGCCCGGCTCGGCTACGCACGCCAGGACGAGACGGGGGTGCCGTTCGACCCGGCCCGCCACGAGGTGGTCGGCGTGGTCGACGACCCCGAAGCGGAACCGGGGACGGTGGTCCAGGTGCTGCGCCCCGGCTACGGGGACACCGACAACCAACTCAGGCCGGTGGCCGTCGCCGTGGCCAAACGGGAGTGACCGGCCATGGCACGGGACTACTACGAGGTGCTGGGGGTCTCACGGGGCGCGAGCTCCGACGAGATCCAGCAGGCGTACCGAAAACTGGCCCGCAAGCACCACCCGGACGTCAACAAGGACCCCGCGGCCGAGGAGCGGTTCAAGGAGCTCAACGACGCCTACAGCGTGCTCTCCGACCCCGGGACCCGGGCCCGCTACGACCGGTTCGGCGACGACTTCCGCAAGATCCCCGAGGACTGGGAGGAGCGCGTCGTCGCCGGCGCCGGAGAGGGCTTCGGCGGGGGCGGCTTCCGGGGCTGGACGACCTCGGGGGACGGCGGCCGGGTACGGGTCGTCCGGGACTTCGGCGAGGACGCACAGGGAGCGGGCGTCGACTTCGAGGACCTGTTCGGCTCGTTCTTCGGCGGCGGCGCCGGGCGCGCGGCGGGACGCGGCAATGTGCCCGGGGCCGACCAGGAGGCCGAACTGTCGCTCACCGTCGAGGACGCCTACCGCGGCGGCCGCCGCTCCATGACGCTGGCCGGGCCCTCGGGGCAGCGTACCTTCGAGGTCGACGTCCCGCCGGGCGTCGTCGACGGGCAGCGCATCCGGCTGGCCGGACAGGGCGGCCGCGGCAGCGGTGACGCCCCGGCCGGGGACCTGTATCTGCGGGCGCGGATCCAGCCCCATCCGCGGTTCCGGCTGGAGGGCCGGAACATCCATGTCACCCTCCCGCTGACCCCCTGGGAGGCCGCGCTCGGCGCGACCGTCCCCGTGCCCACCCCGGGCGGCACCGCAAAGGTCACGGTCCCCGCCGGGTCCTCCAGCGGCCGCCGGCTGCGGCTGCGCGGCGAGGGCATGCCGAACCCCGGCGGCCCCGAGGGCCATCTGTACGCCGAGATCCGCGTCATGGTGCCGGCGCGCCTCACCGACCGGGAGCGCGAACTGTTCGAAGAGCTCGCCGGCACCTCCTCCTTCGACCCCAGGAGCGCGCGATGACCGCCCACCCACCGAAGTCCCCCACGACCAGGCCCTCGCCCGCGGTCTCCGTCCACTACGCCCTGGTACCCGCGCGCACGCTCACGCTGGAGACCGTGGCCGACCGCGCCGGGCTCCATCCCGAACTGGTCCGGCGCTTTGTCGCCCTGGGCCTGGTCGACGCGCGGCGCGACGCCGCGGGGCGGCTGGTGTTCCCCCTGACCGCCCCGGCGACGCTGGCCCGTGTGGAGCGGCTGCGCACCGGACTGTGTCTGAACTACGCGTCCATCGGCCTGGTGCTCGATCTGCTCGACCGTATCGGCCGGCTCGAGGCCGCACTGCGCCGCGGCGGCGCGAGGAGTGATCAACCCCCATGGACATGAACCGCCTCACCCAGAAGTCCCAGGAAGCCCTCCATGACGCCCAGACCAAGGCCCTGCGGCTCGGTCAGACCGAGGTCGACGGCGAACATCTGCTGCTCGCCCTCCTCGACCAGCCCGAGGGCCTGGTGCCCCGGCTGATCGACCAGGTGGGCGCCGACCCCACGGCGCTGCGCACGATGCTGGAGGCCGAGGTGGCCCGCAAGCCGAAGGTCACCGGCCCCGGCGCCGGCCCGGGGCAGGTCTTCGTCACCCAGCGCCTGGCCAAGCTGCTGGACACCGCCGAGCAGGAGGCCAAGCGGCTCAAGGACGAGTACGTCTCCGTCGAACACCTCATGCTGGCCCTGATCGACGAGGGATCCGCCACCGCGGCCGGGCGGGTGCTCAAGGAACACGGCGTCACCAAGGAGGCGTTCCTCAGCGCCCTCACCCAGGTCCGCGGCAGCCAGCGGGTCACCTCCGCCAACCCCGAGGTGGCGTACGAGGCGCTGGAGAAGTACGGCCGCGATCTGGTCCTCGAGGCCCGCTCGGGCAAGCTGGACCCGGTCATCGGCCGGGACGCCGAGATCCGCCGGGTCACCCAGATCCTCAGCCGCAAGTCGAAGAACAACCCGGTGCTCATCGGCGACCCGGGCGTCGGCAAGACCGCCATCGTCGAGGGCCTGGCCCAGCGCATCGTGCGCGGCGACGTCCCCGAGGGGCTGCGCGACAAGACCGTCTTCGCCCTCGACATGGGGTCCCTGGTCGCCGGGGCGAAGTACCGCGGCGAGTTCGAGGAGCGACTGAAGGCCGTGCTCAGCGAGGTCAAGGCCGCCTCGGGCAGGATCCTGCTGTTCGTCGACGAGCTGCACACCGTGGTGGGGGCCGGGGCCGACCCCGAACTGGCCGCCGAGGCGCGCGAGGGGTTCGACGAGGACATCTCCACCGAGGACGACTTCCTCGGCTTCCTGGACGCCTGGTGGC
>NZ_JBSFMM010000319.1:0-9983 GCF_053599555.1 Streptomyces sp. NPDC000941 | reverse complement strand
GTCGCGCCGCCGCGCCGCCGCGGCCGTATCGGCGCCCGTGCGGTGGTGCCGGCCGTCGCTGCCGTGGCGCTGCTGTCGGCCGGGTGCGGTTCGGACGGCGAGAACGACAAGGCGTCGATCGGGGAGCGCGGGAAGGCCAAACCGAGCGCGAGCGCCCCGGCCGCCCGGCCGGCGAGCGTCGAGAAGCTGGGCAAGGCCATGGGCTGTAAGCCGGAGATCACCACGGACGTCGACGACTACCGTCAGGGGGTCTGCCATCTCGGCAAGAAGAACTACGTCTTCCTCAGCTTTGTGGCCGCCAAGGGGCAGCGGGACTGGCTGGACTACGCGCAGATGTACGGCGGGAGTTTTCTGGTCGGCAACCGCTGGGTCGTCTCGGCGGAGTCCATGGGCTCCCTGAAGGCCGCCCGGGACAAGCTCGGCGGCGCCATCGAGAAGTCCACCGCGTACAAGTCCTCCCCGTCCGCCTCGAACCCGCCCCCCTCGGGCTGAGGTGACGGCCCGTCTCGCACCCCCTCTCCGCCCCTTCTCTGTCCCCTTTATATGGGGCCCGATACAAGCGGGTCCCATGGCGGCCCTATATAGGGGACAGAGGGCGGGCTGAAGGAGGGCGAGAGGCGTCCCTCCCCGTACCTCCCGTGCGCCCGCGCCACCCCTTGACAGCCCCGCCGGATACTGGGTTACTTGATCGCGTCGCGCGGTTAGACCGAATGTTCGGTCGGTCCATGAGGTGGTGCCAGACATGACGGTGTCGACGCATACGACGGGCGGCGGGCGCCGACTGGGATCACCACCGCCGGCCGAACTCCTCGACGCCGCCGAACGGATGGGGCCGGAAGAGCTGCGCGAGACCCAGCTCGCCCGGCTGCGGGCCACCCTCAGGCGGGTCCGCGACCACGTCGAGCCGTACCGGGCGAAGTTCCGCGCGGCCGGCGTCGAGCCCGAGGACTGCCGCACGCTGGCGGACCTGGCCCGCTTCCCCCTCACCACCAAGGCCGATCTGCGCGACACCTACCCCTTCGGCCTGCTCGCCGTGGACCGCTCACAGCTGCGCCGCGTCCACGCCTCCAGCGGCACCACCGGCCGCCCCACCGTCGTCGGCTACACCGCGAACGACCTGTCCATGTGGGCCGAGGTGGTCGCCCGCTCGCTGCGCGCGGCCGGCGGGCGCCCCGGCCAGATGGTGCATGTCTCCTACGGCTACGGCCTGTTCACCGGCGGCCTCGGCGCCCACTACGGCGCCGAGCGGCTGGGCTGCGCCGTCGTCCCCGCCTCCGGCGGCATGACCGCCCGCCAGGTGCGGATCATCGAGGACTTCAGGCCCGAGATCATCATGGTCACCCCCTCCTACATGCTCACCCTCCTCGACGAGTTCGAGCGCCAGGGCATCGACCCGCGCACCACCTCCCTCAAGGTCGGCGTCTTCGGCGCCGAGCCGTGGACCGAGGAGATGCGCCGGGAGATCGAGGAGCGCGCGGACCTCCATGCTGTGGACATCTACGGGCTGTCCGAGGTGATCGGCCCCGGGGTGGCCCAGGAGTGCGTGGAGACCAAGGACGGGCTGCATGTGTGGGAGGACCACTTCTACCCCGAGATCGTGGACCCGCTCACCGACGAGCCGGTGGCCGACGGCGAGGAGGGCGAGCTGGTGCTGACCTCCCTGACCAAGGAGGCCATGCCCGTCATCCGCTACCGCACCCGCGATCTGACCCGGCTGCTGCCCGGCACGGCCCGGCCCGCGTTCCGCCGCATCCAGAAGATCACCGGCCGTTGCGACGACATGATCATTGTGCGCGGGGTGAACCTCTTCCCCAGCCAGATCGAGGAGATCGTGCTGCGCACCCCGGGCGTCGCCCCGCACTTCCAGCTGGTGCTGACCCGGCGCGGCCGGATGGACCAGCTGACCGTACAGGCCGAGGCGCGCCCCGGCGCCACGCCCGAGGCGCGCGCGTCCGCCGAGCGGGCCATCGCCCAGGCGGTCAAGGAGGGGGCGGGCCTGACCGTCGAGGTGGTGGTGGTGGAGCCGGAGTCGCTGGAGCGCTCCGTCGGGAAGCTCCGCCGGGTCAAGGACCTGCGCTGAGGGCCCAGCGCGGTGGCGGCCCATCGGGTCAGCGCAGCTCGCCGCGGAGCGGCACGGTGAAGGGGTCGGCGGAGCGCGAGCGGGTCACATACTGCGGGACCGGGGCGGCGTCGGTGCCGGTGTCCCGCACCAGCCCGTAGCGGATCGCCGCGTCCCCGGGAGGCTGCTGGACATCCTGGAGGATCTTCGCCCGGTCCACGGCGGAGACCGTGAGGTTGTAGTCGGCCCAGTCCTCGTTGAGATGGAGGGTCACGCTGCCGTCGAGGTAGTAGTACTCGTTCTGCCACATCTGCTGGGCACCGTCCGGCAGGGTGTCGAACCCCGTGGCGGCGCTGCCCATCCAGGTGTGCGGCCGGTCCGTGGCCCCGGGCATCTGGTCGTCCATGCGGCGGCCCCCGCCGGAGGCCACATGGAACAGCCGCCCGCTCAGCCCGGTCCAGCTGGGCATCCGCAGCCGGCCGGACCGCTCGGCGGGCACCAGCTGCCAGCGGACCAGGACATACCCCTGCCCGGTCAGCGTCACATACTGGGCGTTGTTGACCATCACATATCTGCCGGGGCCCGGCTGTTCATAGCTGCCAGTGCCAGTGATCGCACGCCCCTCCGGCCGCTTCGGCAGCGGACCGGGGCGGGCGGTGACCGCCGGGGCCGCGTCGGCCCTGTCGACCACCGTGCCGTACAGCCGGCGCGGAACGGCCGAGGCGGAGGCCGACCGCGAGGACTTGGGCTTGCGCGACGGCGGCCGGGAGACCGCCTCGCCCACCTCCCCGGTCGGCGCCGCCGCCGACGCCTCGGGTACGACGGGTGCGGAGGACGCCGCGGCGGACGGCGGACGCCCCGGGTTCGGCGCGGAGTCGGGCCCGGCCTGGACGTACAGGGCGGTGGCGGCGACCGCCAGACCGCCCGCCGCGGCCACCGCCACCACCGGCTTCGCCGTGGTCTGCGCCAAGAGCTGAGCCAGTTTGCCCCCAGCGGTCTTCGACGCCGCCGTGCCCGCTGCCGTGCCCGCTGCCGTGGCCGCCGCCGCTGACGTCCCCGAGGCGAACTGCCCCAGCGCGTACGCGGCCAGCCCCGCCGGAAGCGGCACCAGGGCCATACCTACCAACAGCCCCTCGGCGGGCACCAGATCGGCCGCGGCGAAGCCGCAGCGCGGACACTGCCCGATATGGCGGGCCAGGCGCTTGCGCCACAGCGCGGACGGTGTGCCGTGCCACGGCTTCACCAGCGCCGACAGCTCCGGGCAGCGCGGCGACGCGCGCAGCGCCCGCACCACACCCCGGGCGGTGTCCAGCCGGCTCTTGACCCGCTGGACCCGCACCGCGGCGTGTTTCGGGGCGAGTTCACAGGCCGCCGCGAGCTCGGCGCGGGTCAGTTCGCCCGCGGCCTCCAGCCACCACAGCGACAGCACCTCCCGCTCGTCCCGCTCCAGCCAGCGGGTCGCCTCCACGACCTCCCGCCGCTGCCCCGACAGCCCGAGCCGCAACACCGTCAGCTCGGCGAAGTCCGCACCGGGATCGGCCACCTCGACGGCCTCCTCCAACTGCCCGGCCCGCGCCCCCGCCCGCCCCTCGCGCCAGCGCTGACGCACCTGGTTCAGGGCTATCGCCACCAGCCAGGACCGGAACCGCTCCGGGTCGGCCAGTCCCGCCAGCCCCGTCACCGCCCGCAGCATCGTCTCCTGCACGACGTCATCGACGTCCGCGTGGCCGTCCAGGGCCCGGCCCACCACGTTGTAGACCAGCGGCAGGTACTCCTCCAGCAGCTCCGCAAGCGCTCGCTGGTCCCCGGCCCGCGCCGCCGCGACGACCGCGGCGTCCGACTGCTCCTCTGTGCGCACGCGCCACCTCGCTCTCTCCCGATCAGGGCCCTATTACGGCCGATCACCCCGGTCATGTCGGGGCGCCCCCACAGGAGACGGAGCCGCGCGGTCTGGATAACACAAATCCCGGGAAGCTTCCCGCGCCCCGGAACCCCGCCGAACTCCGGGCCGACTACCTGCTCACCGGCATCTCACCGGAGAACCCGACCTGGGAGGGATTCATGGCAGGTATGGACATCGCCGCGGCCGGCGGGGCGTCCGGGCGGCCGATACGGGTGGCGGTGCTGCTGTACGACGGCTTCACGGCGCTGGACGCCGTCGGCCCGTACGAGGTGCTGTGCCGCGTCCCCCACGTCTCGGTGACCACGGTGGCCAAGCGGGCCGGGCGGGTGCGCACGGACACCGGGGAGCTGGCGCTGGTGGCCGAGCGGTCGCTCGACGAGCTGCCCCGGGCGGAGGTCGTGCTGGTGCCGGGCGGAGGTGAGCGCGGCACCACGGCCTCGATGGGCGACGAGGTGATCCTCGACTGGCTGCGCCGTATGCACGAGAAGACGGTGTGGACCACCTCGGTGTGCACCGGGTCGCTGATCCTGGGCGCCGCCGGACTGCTCCGCGGCCTGCCCGCCACCACGTTCTGGGCCGCCCGCCCCTCGCTGGCCGACGTCGGCGCCATCGACACACCGGGGCGGTTCATCGAGACGGGGAAGATCATCACCGCCGCGGGGGTCTCCGCCGGGATCGACATGGGGCTGCACCTCGCCGCACGGCTGGCCGACGAGAACACCGCCAAGGCCATGCAGCTGGCCGTCGAGTACGACCCCGCCCCGCCGTACGACACCGGCAGCCCCGACAAAGCCGGCCCCGAGCTCCAGCGGCTGGCCCTGAAGCTGCTGGCGGACGCCGCGACGTGACGTCTGGCCTGTGCTGACCTGCGGTGATGTGCGGTGATGCGGGCGGGCGCGCTCAGCGGCCCCGGGGCAGCGGCTGCTCCGTCCAGATCACCTTGCCGTGCTCGGTGTAGCGGGTGCCCCAGCGCCGGGCGAGCTGGGCGACCAGGAACAGGCCGCGGCCGCCCTCGTCGGTGGTGCGGGCCCGGCGCAGCCGCGGGGAGGTGCTGCTGCCGTCCGCCATCTCGCAGATGAGCGCGCGCTCGCGCAGCAAGCGCAGCTGCAGCGGTTCGCGGCCGTACCGGATGGCGTTGGTGACCAGCTCGCTGACGATCAGCTCGGTGGTGAACGCCGGCTCGTCGAGGCCCCACTCGGTCAGCCGCGCGATGACCTCCTGGCGCGCCCGGGACACCTCGGCCGGGTCCGCGGGCAGATCCCAGACGGCGACCTGGTCCTCGCCCAGCGCCCGGGTACGGGCCACGAGCAGCACCACATCGTCCACCGGACGCTCCGGGAACAGCGACTCCAGCGCGGCGCAGGTCTGCTCCGGCGTACGGCCCGGGCGGGCCAGCGCCGCGCGCAGCCGCTCGAAGCCGACCCCCGGGTCGTGGCCGTCGCCGGTGAGCAGGCCGTCGGTGTAGAGCACCAGCAGACTGCCCTCGGGGACCTCGAAGTCGGCGGTCTCGAACGGCAGGCCGCCCACGCCGAGCGGCGGCCCCGGGGGCACGTCGGGAAACTCCACGGTGCCGTCGGGCAGCACCAGGGCGGGCGGCGGGTGTCCGGCCCGGGCGGCGGTGCAGCGGCGGTTCACCGGGTCGTAGACGGCGTACAGACAGCCGGAGCCGACGATGCCCGGCTTGCTCTCGCCGCCCGGCTCGGGCCCGCTCGGGTACGTGTCCGTACCGTCCGCCGGTTCGGTGCCCATGGCGTCGATGCCCGCCGCGTCCGGGTCGATACGGCAGACCAGGTCGTCGAGTTGGCTGAGCACTTCGTCGACCGCCAGGTCCAGCGCGGAGAAGTTGTGGACGGCGGTGCACAACCGCGCCATGGTCGCCGTCGCATGCAGTCCGTGTCCGACCACGTCGCCGACCGCCAGGGCCACCCGGGCGCCGGACAGCGGGATCACATCGAACCAGTCGCCCCCGACCCCGGTCGTCGCGGGCCGATAGCGGTGGGCGGCCTCCACGGCGTGCCCCGCGGGCAGCCCGCGGGGCAGGAGGCTGCGCTGGAGCGCCAGCGCGGTCGTGTGCTCGCGGGTGAAGCGCCGAGCGTTGTCGATGCATACGGCGGCGCGGTTGACCAGGTCCTCGGCCAGGGACAGATCGTCCTCCTCGAAGGGCTGCTTCAGCGCGGAGCGGTAGAACGCGGCCACGCCCAGGACCACGCCCCGGGCCCGCATCGGCACCGCGATCAGCGAATGGATCCCCGCGCGCAGCGCCTGTCCGCCGCGGGCCGGATCGTTGGCCAGCCAGCCGTACGCCTCGTTCAGATACGGCTCGAGTACGGGTTCGCCGGTGGCGAGCGCGCGGGCGTGCGGTGTGGAGGCGGCGTAGCGGACCGACTCGCCCACCGCGTACAGATGGGACCCCGTGCGCACCCCCGCCATCGCCACCCGCAGCAGCGGGCCGCCGGTCCCCATCGGCTCCTCGCCGCGCAGCACGCAGTCCGGCAGGTCCACGGCCACATAGTCGGCGAACCGCGGCACGGCCACCTCGGTCAGCTCCTCGGCGGTGCGCGTGACGTCCAAGGTGGTGCCGACCGTCACGCCCGCCTCGCACAGCAGCCCCAGCCGCTCCCGGGCCAGCAGCGCCAGGCGGCTGACGCCGGGCTCCCCGACGGCGAGCGGCCCGCCGCGCGCCCACGCTTCGGAGGAAGGTACGGGGCCGGGGTGGCCCGACGCGGCGGGCGGGTACGCGGGAAGCGCGAGGTTTCTCAGGGCGAGCAGGGACGTCGGGCCTCCGCCCGCGAGGACGGGCGGCTCGGGGGAGCCCGTACGGTCCTCGGCGGCACAGCGGCAGCGCTCACCGCCGGGCAGCACGGCCTCGACGATGAAGCCGATCACGCCGGTGGGGCCGTGGGCCTCATGGCACCAGAGCGTGACACTGCGCCCCTCGGGGAGCCGCGCCTCCACGACACAGGCGCGTCCGCCGGCGATGAGCTGTACGGCCAGCTCCTGGAGGACCAGCCGATCCCGCCGGTCGAGGGCGTCGGGGGCGTCGGGGGCCTCCCGGGCGCCGCCGACGGCGAATGAGGCGAGCAGGGCCCGCTCGCGGGCGGTGATGCGGTCGAGCAGCCGCTGCTCGACATCGACCGCCGCCTGGTGGACCAGGCCCAGCATCGAGGCATCGGCGTGGCGGTGGTCGCAGGTCAGGTCGAGTGCGCCGAGCACGCGCCCGCTCAAGGGGTCGCGGATGGGGGCGGCCGCGCAGGCGAACTGTCGCATGATGTCGGCGAAGTGCTCCCGGCCGCATACGAAGGCGGGCTGCCGGGCCGCGAGCGCGGTGCCCATGCCGTTGGTGCCGGTGAGCTCTTCGGAGAAGCCGAAGCCGGGGGCGAGGTTCAGGGAGTCGAGGAAGCGGTTGAGCGAGTGTTCGCCGACCCGGCGCTCCAGCACTCGGGCGTCCTGGTCGCACAGGACCGCGCTCACCCGGATACCGGAGACCTGGGACTCGAGCCGGTCCAGCACCGGCCGGGCGGCCTCGGTCAGGCTGCCGCCGAGGTCCAGCTCCGTGTGGTACAGCACGTCCACGTGGTCGGCGGCGATGCCCAGCGACCGGCAGCGCTGCCAGGAGCTGAGGATCGGCGGACGTACGGCGCGGCTGACGAGCCTGCCCGCCAGAAAGCGGTCGTGGGCATCGGTGAGGACGGCGGTGTCGTCCCAGCTGACCGGCACTTCATCACTTCCCCGAGGAAGGCTCCCTCTTTCGGGATTCAAGTTTCACCCCAAATGGGGGCATATGCCAGCGGAAGGGGTGAAGGGGGGTGACGGACAGTATCGGTGCTGGTGAAACCGCGTCCTGGTGCGAGGGGTGACCCTCCGCGCCCGACGGACCGGGGCCCGGACGGCGCCGGTCCGTCGGGCGGAGCGTCCGAACAGGGGCCCTCAGGCCGCCTGCGCGACGGTCCGGCGGCCGGTGGACGGGGGCGCCATGATGCCGCCGCGGCGCAGGACCGCGTAGCCGACGCCGATGCCCACGGCCACCGGCCACTCGATCGCGTCCGCGGCGCCCAGCAGGCCCAGGCCCACGTACAGCGGCAGACCGCCCTTGGCGGGCAGCCAGCGGCGGGCCACCGCCACCGGCAGCAGCGCCGCGTCCATCAGGCCGCCCGCCATGCTCCCCATCGTGGGGCGCCCCACGGTGGGGACGGTGACGGTGAAGGACCGCTTGCCGCCGCCGGCCATGGCCTTGACCGGCTTACCGGCCTTTGCCACGGCCTTGGTGCTCTTCGTGGCCGTACCGGCCGTGGCTTTCGTGGCCGTGGCCTTTGCGGCGGTGCTCTTCGCGGCGGTGCTCTTCGTGGCCGTGCTCTTCGCGGCGGCCGCCGTCTTCTGCCGGGCCGTCGTCTTCTGTCGGGCCGCTGTCTTCGTCTTGTCCGAGGCCCCGCGCTTGCGGGTGGTGGTGGGAGTACTCACAGATCTCACGTCCACACATGGTTGACGTTGCGGTAATTCCTCACTTTTCAGGGTAATCGGGATTCATCTTCTGCCGAACAGGGCGCCTTCCGCCGAACAGGGCGCTGAGTGGGGGCGGCTGCCGGGCGACGTACAGGGAGGCCGCGCCGATGTCCCAGGCACCACGGTCAGAACGGTCGAAACAGCCGGAGCAGTCGCGGCGCTCGGGACCGCGCATCCCGGCGCCCCCGCTGCTGGGACCCCTCGCCGGCGGAGTGGCCGCCGGTGTGCGCGGCGCGGCCGGGCTGGTCGGACGGCTGGCCAGGCTGCCACAGCGCGGAGTGTGGTCCCACCCCGGGCGCTGCTATATCGAGGTCAGAGGGGTACATGGCATCGGGGGCGAGCGGGTCGGCCGCCGCGTGGAGACGGCGCTCGAAACACACCCAGGTGTCCGGTGGGCGCGGGTCAACGCGCCCACCGAACGCGTCGTGGTGTCACTCGTCTCCCCACCGCCGCGCGAATCCGAACTGGTCGCCCTGGTCGAACAGGCCGAAGCCCTCGGAGCCGCCGTCCTGGCCGAGGAGTTCGACGAATGGCGCCCGGAACCGCACCACCCCTCCGAAGGTGCCAACACCCCCGAATCCCTCTCCGCGCTGGCCGCGGACACCGTGGGCCTCACCCTGTCCACCGCGCTGCGCCTGGCCCCCTGGCTCAAACTGCCCACCGAGGTGGGTGCGCTGGCCGCCCTGCTCCAGCACCATCCGCGGGTCCGCCGGCTGGCCGCGGCGATCGGCGGCGCGGAGCGGGCCGACTCGGCCCTGACCGCGCTCAGCGCGCTGGCCCAGGGCGTGGCCACACACGGCGAAGGGATCGCCCTGGAGACGGTCGAGCGCATCGCCCAGTGGCGGGAAGCCGACGCGGAGAGCGAGGCATGGGAGGTGGCCGAACCGCATCTGGTGCACGGACCGCGGGACGTGGCCGCCGAGCCGATCATCGTCGAGCGGCCCGGACCGCCCCCCAGGGACGCCACCGCGCACTACGCGGAGCGGTCCATGCGCGCCGGGGCCGTCGCCGGCGCCCTCGCCGTGCCGTTCGCGGGCCCCCGCCGCGGGCTCGCCGTGGCGCTGGCCGCCCTGCCCAAGGCGCCGGGGGCCGGCCGGGAGGGGTTCGCGACCAGCCTGGGCCGCTTTCTCGCGCTGCGCGGCGTGGTGGCCATGGACCGCGGAGCGCTACGGCGGCTGGGCCAGGTCGACACCGTGCTGCTGGACGAGGAGGCGCTGCGCAGCGACCGGTACGAGCCCATCGACATCGAGGTGCTCGACGGGGCCGAGGCCCCGCTGATCGCCGAACGGCTCTTCGAACTTTTCGACCCCGACGGCCCCCTGGAGGTCCGCCGCAACGGCCAGGGCTGGGCACTGGGGCCCTTGGACCGGCTCGATCTGACGGGCCGTACGGGAAGCGATGTCGGCCGTACGGGCAGCCAGGCCGCCTCCCGGCTGCGCCGCAAGGGCAGCGAGCGCGTCCTCGGCCTGGCCAAGGGCCGCCGGCTGCGGGCCGTGGTGGGGCTGGCCGTGCAGACCGCCC
>NZ_JBSFMM010000318.1:0-10019 GCF_053599555.1 Streptomyces sp. NPDC000941 | reverse complement strand
CCACCCCCCTCTCTTCCGTTTGGGCGGTCTCGCCGCGGCCCGGGGGTTCCCCCTCGGCGCACTCGCCCAATTGGGGGTGTTTTTGGCCACAGCGACACGCCGACGTTACGGCGTGTCGCTGTCCCATACTCACCGCAAAGTCACTGCGCTTACAGCTCCGTCTGCTGGTGTGGCGTCAGCCCGTACTTCGTGGCGATCGGGTTCCACAGCTCGGACGCCTTCTTCTTCGCCGTGGTCGCCTCGCCGCTCGCCCGCTCGGCCGCGCCCACCCGCGGCGTCCTGCGGGCCTGGCCCTTGTGGCAGCCCTTCTTGCCGCCGACCTGGTCGGCCCAGGCCGCGTACTGGTTGTCGGCCGTGGCGGAGGACCGCCAGGCCTTGGTCAGCGACGAGGTCAGCTGGGCGTTGTTGGGCAGCTTGTCGACGGAGATCTTGCCGAGCCGGGTCACCAGGTCGGTGCGCTGCCCGGCGGCGGTGCGCAGGTTCGTGGCCGCGGTGGACAGGTTCTTGCAGGTCTTGATGTCCTCCACGGCCTTGATCACCGCCGCCCGGCTGTTGTTGCTGTCCGCGAGCAGCGCGTCGAGCGCCTTGGCCTGCGCCTCGGCGGGGTCGGCCGCCTTGGTCTTGTCGTCGACCTTGGGGTCCGGCGTCTGGCTCTCCTCGGCCTTCGTGTCCTTCTTGTCGTCGTCGCCCCCGGCGCTGAGCGCCGCTCCGGCGGCGAGGCCGGCGATGGCGCAGACCCCGACGACGATGCCGATGAGGGCGGCGGGCGACATACGGCGACGGCCGCCGCCGCCCCGCCTGCCCGGCCCATCGCCCTCGGGCGGGCCGGGCGGGCCGGGCGGGCCGGGCGGGCCTGGCATCGGGCCCTGGTCGCTGAACTGGGGCAGTTGCTGAGTCGAGTCCGCCCCTGCGGCGGGCCCGCCGTCGGCGCGGAACAGGCCGTCGAACTCCGACGGCGGCTGCCGGTCGCCCGGCATGCCGGGCCGGATCGCGTACGGCGCGGGGCCGCCCGGCTGGGGGGCGCCGTGGCCCTGCTGCTGGGGCGGCGGCCCGGCCGCCGGGATCGGCCCGGGGAGGACCTGCGTCTCCTCGGCGGCGCCGGGGGCCGGCTGACCGGGGGCCGGCTGGCCCGGGGCGGCCTGCGGGGCTCCGTGGCGGGCGCGTCCGGGGCGGACCGCCCGCAGAACGGTGGTGGACTCTTTGTCCGATTCGGGCTGCGTTTGAGGGTGACCGGACCGGTTCTCCGGCGGCAGCGGCGTGCTCGCGGGGGCCTGGCCGGCAGCGGCCTGGGCGGGGTCCTGGCCCGGGGCGGCATGCGCCGGGGCGGCATGCGCGGGGGGAGCGGTGGGGGCCGCGCCCTCGGGCGGCAGCGGCATCGCGCCGGGCGCCTGCCCGGCAACGGGCGGTATGTACTGCGTCGCCTCGGAGTCCGCCGCGGGCGGCCCGGGGAAGCCGGGCTGCGGCGGCAGCATCTGGGTCTCGTCGGCGCCTCCGGCGAAGGGCTGCGCCTGTCTGTCCGGTGCCGGCGGCCCCCCGTGCGGCTGAGGCGGCATCGGCGGCTGCCCCTGCGGCATCTGCGGCTGCTGCCCTTGCGCGGGCGGCCAGCCCTGCTGGGCGTACGGCTGCCCATGGGCGGGCATCGGCGCACTCTGCGGCCCGCCGTACGGAGCGCCGTGCGGCGCGGCGGGACCGGCGGGCAGGCCGTTCTGCGGCGCGCCGGGGGGCGGGCTCAGCGGCGCGCCGCCCTGGAAGCCGTGCTGTGGCGCGCTCTGCGGGACGCCCTGCGGGGCGTGCTGGGGAACGTTCTGCTCGCCGTTCTGCGGCCAGCCCTGCTGGGCCTGGGCCCCGGCGTCCCCCTGGGGCTGCGGCAGCGGCTGAGGCTGCGCCGGCGCACCCGGCTGCCCGGGGGTCTGCGGTGTGGTCTGAGGCGCACCCTGCGGACCCCACGGCTGTCCCCAAGCCTGGCCACCGGCCGGGGCCGCCTGGTGCTGGTCGTGGGCCCGCTGATCGCCCTGAGCGGGCAGCACGACACCCTCGCGCACGGGCTGCGTGGGCTGCGCGGGCGGGACCGCAGGCAGCTGCGGCTCGTTCCCCTGTCCGCTCTGCGTCACCGGGACTCCTTGGCTATACGACTTACGGAATCAACGGCTCACGCTACCGGGTCCCCGGACAGTGCGGTGCCCGGCGACCCTGGGGAGAACGAGACACTTGTCACCCGTCTCAGGCGGCCTGGACCTCCAACCGCGCCCCGAATTCCCGCACCACCGGCTCGTCCCGATACGGCTCGAGCCGCTGCTGGAAGTCGTCCAGATACTCCACCCCCCGGTTGGAGCGCAGGGATCCGAGCAGTTCGACCGCCTGGGTCCCGGTGTGGCAGGCCTGTTCCACATCGCGCTGCTGCACATGCGCCGTGGCCAACAGCAACAGCCCGATCGCCCGCCGCCGCACCCGACTGTCCGGATGGCCTTCCAGGGCCTCCTCCGCGCGGCGCCTGGCGGGCTCGGCCTGGCCGAGGTCGCGATGGCAGTGGGCCAACTCGTCCGCCAGATAGGCGTGGTCGAAATGACGGATCCAGGCGGGGTCGTCGCCGGTCTCGCCCCCGCTGCCCGCCGCCCGCTCCATGGCGTCGAGCGCGCGGCCCGCCGCGACCTGGCAGGCGCGCCCGTCGCCGAGCAGCGCGTGGCCGCGGGCCTCCGCTGCCAGGAACAGCGATTCGGCACGCGGCGGCACCTGCCCGCGCGCGCCTTCCTGCGCGGCCTTCGCCAACTGGGCGATCTCCCGCGGGTTCCCGAGCTGGGCCGCGAGATGGCTCATGCTGGCGGCGAGCACATAGCCGCCGTAACCCCGGTCCCCGGCGGCCTGGGCCAGCCGCAGCGCCTGGATGTAGTAGCGCTGGGCGAGCCCCGACTGGCCGGTGTCGACCGCCATATAGCCGGCCAGCTCGGTCAGCCTGGCGACTGCGGCGAACAGTTCGCGCCCGACCGATTCGCGGTACGAGCCGGCCAGCAGCCCGGAGACCACGCTGTTGAGGTAGTGGACGACGACGGGGCGCACATGGCCGCTCCCGTACCGGTGGTCGAGCTCGATGAGCGCGTCGGTGGTCGCCCGCACCGCCGCCACGTCGGACCTGCCGACCTTCGCCCCGGCCGTCCGCGCGACCTGGGAGTCCGCCCCGGTGATCAGCCAGTCCCGGCTGGGCTCCACCAGCGCCGAGGCCGCGACCGTAGAACCGCTCAGAAAGTCACGGCGCCCGACGTCGCTCCGCCACAACTCGCAGACCTGCTCTATCGCGCCGAGGACGGTGGGCGAGAACTGCAGCCCCACGCCCGAGGCGAGGTTCTTGCCGTTGGCCATGCCGATCTCGTCGATCGTGACCGTACGGCCGAGCTTGCGGCCGAGCGCCTCGGCGATGATGCCCGGGGCCCGGCCCCTCGGCTGCTGGCCGCGCAGCCAGCGGGCGACCGAGGTCTTGTCGTAGCGCAGATCGAGGCCGTGCTCGGCGCCGCACATGTTGACCCTGCGCGCCAAGCCGGCGTTGGAACACGCGGCTTCCTGGATGAGCGCCTGCAGCCTCTCGTTCGGCTGCCGCGCCACAAGCGGCCTAGCGGCCATGGTCATACCCCCAGTGACTGCTGTGCGTTTACGGCGGATGCCGTCCCTGTTGATCACTGCCCCGCAGATATCGCGGATACGCCAGGCATGTGCGGAGAATGCAGGACTTGCCCGAATTGACCGCGATCGTGCGCGTACGGCGCCGACAGGAGTCCGGGACCGCACCACTGGAACACGGCACGGCCTACCGGACACTCGTACGCCCGTCACGCATGGTGGCTACCCGCTCACGCAGCCGCGTCCCCATGCGCGCCCCCGGCCGTGCACCCATGCGCCCCACATGCCCGGAGCATGCTTCCTTTCTTCCCTTCAGTACTCGGCTCCGCCGGCACGGCGGGGTGGGGCGTAACCCCCGCAGACCCCTGGAGTTGTGCTGGTCGTGGACGAGACCATGGACGTGACAAACGACGTGACCGACGATGTGACAGGAGCACCACAGATCCCCCAACAGCGCGGGGAGCGGCTGCGGGACGCCGCGGTGCGCTATGCGGAGGAACGGCACTGGGACGTGCTCCCCGGCGCCTGGCTGGAGCCCGTGGCCGGCCCGGGCCAGTGGTGGGACCAGTGCTGCTGCGGCGCGGCCGACTGCCCCTCCCCCGGCGCCCATCCGACCCGCGCCGACTGGGCGGACCAGGCGACCGGCAGCCCCGTCGTCGCGCGCCGGATGTGGGCCAAGGCGCCGCGCGCCTCGATCCTGCTGCCGACCGGACGCACCTTCGACGCGCTGGACGTACCGGAGACGGCGGGCTGTCTGGCGCTGGCGCGCATGGAGCGCAGGGACGTCGAACTCGGCCCGGTCACCTCCACCCCGGAGCGCCGGATGCTGTTCTTCGTCCTGCCGGGCGCCGCCGCCAAGATCCCGCACCTGGTACGGAACCAGGGCTGGCCGCCCTCCTCGATCGACCTCGTGGCGCGCGGCGAGGGCGACTACGTGGTGGCGCCGCCCACCCGCGTGGGCCGGCACGGCTCCTCTGTCCAGTGGGCACGCCGCCCGACCGCCGCCAACCGCTGGCTCCCCGACGCCGAGGAGTTGGTCAGCGCCCTCGCCTACGCCTGCGGCCGCGAAGGGCGCTGAGGCGCGCCGACGCTCGCCGGGTACCGGCGCCCGCAAAGGCTGCCCCTATCGTGGGCGGCGGACGGGGGCGCTGACCGGGCCTCCGCGCGTTCGAAAGGGGGACCCGGTGGCAGCGGAGCCGGAGGAGAGCGGAAAGCCGGCCATACCGGCGGTGCTCGTACGGGGGCTGTGGAAGCGGTACGGGGAGCAGGTCGCCGTCGCCGGGATCGATCTGGAGCTGCCCGCCGGGCGGTTCATCGGACTGGTCGGGCCCAACGGCGCGGGCAAGACGACCACCTTGTCGATGGTGACCGGGCTGCTGCGGCCCGACTCCGGCAGCGTCGAGGTCGGCGGGCACGACGTATGGCGGGACCCGGTCGCGGTGAAGGCCCGGATCGGGGTGCTGCCCGAGGGGCTGCGGCTGTTCGAGCGGCTGTCGGGCCGCGAACTCCTCGACTACACCGGGCGGCTGCGCGGGCTGCCCGCCGACGAGGTCCACAAGCGCGCCACCCAGTTGCTGGACGTGCTCGACCTCGCTGGGGCGCAGCACAAGCTGGTCGTCGACTACTCGACCGGTATGCGGAAGAAGATCGGCCTGGCCGCCGCGCTCCTCCACAATCCGGAAGTCCTCTTTCTGGACGAGCCCTTCGAGGGCGTGGACCCGGTGTCCGCACAGACGATCCGCGGGGTGCTGGAGCGCTACACCCGCTCCGGCGCCACCGTCGTCTTCTCCAGCCACGTCATGGAGCTGGTGGAGTCGCTGTGCGACTGGGTCGCGGTGCTGGCCTCCGGCCGCATCCGGGCCCACGGCCCGCTGGCGGAGGTACGGGGCGCGGCGCCGTCGCTGCAGGACGCCTTCCTGGAACTGGTCGGCGCGAACGACCGGGCGGCCGGCCATGACCTCGACTGGCTGGGCGGCGGCGCCCGATGACCGCCACCGGCCCGCTCACCGCGCTCTTCGTCCGGCTCAAGCTGTCCCTGCTGCGCAACGGGCTGCGGCAGTCCGCCGGGCGCCGCGCCGCGTACGTGACCTCCGTCGTGGTCACGCTGCTCATCGCGGCGCTCCAGCTGCTCGGTCTGATCGCGCTGCGCGGCAACGACCACGCCGCCGCGCTGGTCACCCTCCTCGCCGCGGTCTTCGCCCTCGGCTGGGCCGTGATGCCGCTGTTCTTCCCCGGCGGCGACGAAACCCTCGACCCCACGCGGCTGGTGATGCTGCCGCTGCGGCCCCGCCCGCTGGTCGCCGCCCTGCTGGTGTCCTCGCTGATCGGCATCGGCCCGCTGTTCACCCTCACCCTCATCACCGGCTCGGTGATCGCCGTGGCGCACGGCGCGGCGGCCGCGGCGACGGGTGTGGTGGCCGTGGTGGTGGCGATGCTGCTGTGCGTGGCGCTGTCCCGGGCCGTCGCGACCGCCAACACCCAGCTGCTGACCAGCCGCCGGGGCCGCGATCTGGCCCTGCTCAGCGGCCTGTTCGTAGCGGTGGGCGCACAGCTGGTCAATGTAGGGGTGGGGCAGCTGTCCGGCGAGGACGGGCTGTCCTCCCTGGAGCCGGTGGCGGACGTACTGCGCTGGGTGCCGCCCGCCGCGGCGATCGACGCGGTCCAGGGCGTCGGCGACGGCTCGTACGGGACCGCGGCCGCCCAGCTCGCCCTGTCGGCGGGGCTGCTGGCGCTGCTGCTGTGGTGGTGGCAGCGCGGTCTGACCCACCTGATGACCTCACCGGACTCCTCGACCATCCAGGCGGCCGAGCCCAGCCGCAAGCGCCCCGGCTCGACTGCCGCACGGCCCGCCCTGCACCGGCTGCTGCCCGAGAACCGCACCGGCACGGTCGTGCTGCGCACGCTGCGCTACGCCTGGCGGGACCCGAAGACCAAGTCCGCGTGGGTGACCTCGCTGGCCGTCGGCCTGCTGGTGCCGGTCGTCACCACGGTCCAGGGCGCCGGCAGCGTCTACGCCTCCTGCTGGGCCGCGGGGCTGCTCGGCATGCAGATGTACAACCAGTTCGGGCAGGACTCCTCCGCCTTCTGGATGGTGGCGCAGACGATCTCCGCACCACGCGACGCCTATCTGGAGCTGCGCGGGCGCGCGCTGGCCCTCGCGCTGGTCGGCGTGCCCTACGTCACGCTGGCGGTGCTGGGCGCGGCCGCGCTCATGGACGAATGGGCGGCGGTCCCCGACGCGCTCGGCCTCGCCCTGGCACTGTTCGGCGCGCTGGTCGCGACCGGCGCCATGACCTCGGCCCTGTACCCGTACTCCATTCCGCAGGACAGCGGCTACAAGAACGTGGCGCCGGGGCAGGCGGGCCTGGCCTGGATCGGCATCCTCGGCGGAATGGTCACCGGCGCGGTGCTGTGCGCCCCGGTGCTGGCGGCGACGATCTGGATGCATGTCGCGGACGCGGATGAGATGTTGTGGCTGATGCTGCCGCTGGGCGCGGTGTACGGCGCCGGGGTCGCCCTGGGCGGCCTGCGCTTGGCCGCGCCGCGGACGGCGGCGCGGCTGCCGGAGATCCTGGCGGCGGTCACCAAGGGCTGAGCCCCGCCCTTACGAGCCTCCTGTGGTCAGGGAGAACCACACACCTTTGCCCTGCGCCCCTCCGACCCCCAGCGGGGCGCCGGGGCTCGTACCCCACTTGTCCGCCAGCGCATCCACGATGTGCAGGCCCCGGCCGCCCTCGGCGTCGAGGTTTGGTGGGCGGAGACGGGGTTCGGTCAGGTTGCCGTCGTAGACCGTGACGCAGACCTCGGCGGGCTCGACGGCGAGCCAGAGGACGGAGCCGTTGCCGGGGGCGTGGCCGTAGGCGTTGGCGGCGAGTTCTGCGGTGCACAGTGCCGCGGTGCCGACTGCGTCGTTGAGCTCTAAGCGACGTAGGACGGACGTGACGAAGTCGCGGGCGATGCCGGGGGATGTTTCGAGGGGCGGGCAGTAGAGCGTGTACGAGTGGGGTCGGTTCGGCCTGAAATTGCCCATGCGCTGGCTTCTCTCGTGAGCGATGCGTGAGAGTTACGTCACAGACCGTAGAGGTCATGCATGTACCGGCGCAACCATGTCCGCGAAAGTCATCACACCGAGTGTGGACCGTGGCAGGGTGGAGCGGCACACTCATGAGCGACCGGGAGAAGGGCTCGATGCCGCCGAGGAGTAATCCCACAGCACGCCAGGTGCGCCTGGGAGTTGAGCTGCGCAAGATGCGCGAGGCGGCGGGCATGCCCGCCCGTGAAGCGGGCGCCCTGCTCGGAGGCGGGCAGCCTCAGATCAGCCACATCGAGACGGGGCGCTACGGGATCAGCGAGGAGCGCGTGCGCCGCCTCGCGGCGTTCTACAGGTGCGCCGACACCGCGCTCATCGACGCCCTGACGGCCATGACTTACGAACAGCGCGGCCAAGGATGGTGGGAGGACTACCGGGGGACCCTCCCCGCGCCGTTCCTGGACCTCGCCGAATTAGAGCACCACGCCGCCTACCTGTACTCCATCGACATCACGCACATCCCCGGAATCCTGCAGACCGAGGATTACGCACGCACTGTCTTCTCCCACACGATTCCGCCGCTCCCACCGGCTGATTTGGACGCCCGCGTGGCCCATCGCATGAAGCGGAGGAAGATCTTCGAGCGCGAGGCGCCTCCGACGCACAGGGCCATCATTCACGAAGCCGCATTGCGAATGCGGTTCGGCGGCCGGAAGGTCACCCGCGCACAGCTCGAATACCTCCAAGAGCAGTGCGAGCGGCCGAACATCACCGTACGCGTAGTCCCCTTCGCGTCAGAGGGATACGTCGGCGCCAGCCGAGCGATGCTCTACGCCGGAGGAACCGTGCCCAAACTCGATACCGTGCAGGTCGAATCAGCGCTCGGCGCGACCTTCTTGGACGCGCAATCGCATCTCGAGAGCTACCGCACCGCATTCACAGCGGTCGAAGAAGCAGCGCTCAGCGACACCGATTCCCGAGATCTCATTCACACCATCGCGCAGGAAGCATGAAGGGTAGAACCGTGACCACACCCGCCACATGGCAGAAGTCGTCATTCTCCGAGACTCACGGCGCTTGCGTGGAGCTGGCCGCTGTCCACGGGGCGATACGACTCCGGGAGAGCGACGACCCCGGCATCGTCATCACAACAGCCCCCCGCCCCCTCGGCACCCTCATACGCGGCATCAAGGCAGGCGAGTTCGACCGCTTCAGCGCATAGCCGATGGTGGTACGGGTCAGTCGAGGTACTTGCTGGAGACCCAGCCCCTCGTGCCGGCCGCGATTCCCGAGTGGGTCCGCTTCGTGATCTTTCCGTACGACCAGCTCTTCTCGAAGTCCCGAAGGCCGCCCGTCCGGCAGAAGTAGCGGAATGAATCCCCCCGGTAAAGCGTCCCGATCACGCGATAACGCTTTCCGGGCCCTGTCCGGAATGTTGCACCGCTGGTGCGGACCTTGAAATTCACATCGGGCGAATTGAACTGGCACGCCGACGACCCCACCGCGGACGCCGTCGGCGCCAGGGCCAGCGATCCCCCCAGCAGCAACGCGGCCGTCAACGCGATCGCAGAAGCTCTGTACTTGGCCTGCACGCGAGCCCACCCCCCGTGATCAGGAACCATTTCATCATCGCGCAGAAGAGAATAGCACCGAGCATTCGGGATGCGACGCCCCCGGGAACGTGCCACAGCAACTCCCCTAGTTCTCCGCGAGGTTGGCAGAACGGATGGAACCAATCCGGCAAGTGGACGCGTCATTACCCCTTTTAGCCCTCACCGAGCCCTCCTTGCACACGAACGGGGCGGGACGAGTCGCGGGAGGCGGCCCGCACGCTCCGCCGCGCTGCGCGTGGGCTGCGGCGTGCGCTTCGCTTCGCCCGCGCCTACGCGCCGTCTCGCGGCATGCGGCTCACGCGGGTGCGGGTTTCGTCTCGGACCCTCCGGGTCCAAAGCGGCGGCAGCGGGAGGGAAGGGGGCGGCCGGCCCAGCGTTCCGGTCCCTCGGCCCGGCGGGCGGCTGAGCTCAAAGAGGCTCCGCTGCGCTCCGCCGCGACTGCTGCCGCGCGGTGGCCAGTGAGCCGGCCCAGCGGCGCGCTGGACCGGGGCTCGGGAGCACGACGGATGGGCGAGCACCGGCAGCCAGGACCGCCTCTCCACCCACCTGCTCTCAGAAAACCACTTGATGCGGTACTTGATGCAGAGCAAGCATCTTTTTAAGAGCAGGCGGGTGGAGAGCCCCGACCGGACCAGCCCCCACCGCTCCGGACGACCACCCACCGCTGCGCCACCCGCCGACCGATGAGAGCCCGTCGGGCCGGACGGCGACGATGCCTCGGCGCCCCCTCCCCGTTCCCGCTGCCGGCCGCTGTGCGCCGAAGGCGC
>NZ_JBSFMM010000317.1:0-10257 GCF_053599555.1 Streptomyces sp. NPDC000941 | reverse complement strand
GATCTCGCCCGCGTACAGCTTGCCGCCGAGCCGGCCGGACGCCTCCAGCACGGTCACCCGGGCCCCGCCGGTCAGCAGCCGATGGGCGGCCGCGAGCCCGGAGATACCGCCGCCGACGACCACGACATGGCCCGTGCGGCCGTTCGCTGCGCTCATGACCCCACTCTCTCAGACGCCCGATGGACGTCGGACACCCGACGGACGCCTGGCTCCCAGGCCACGGGGGCGGTGGGCGAAGGCTGTGCGCAGGTCGGCCTCGATACGGGCGGCGGCGGTGTGCAGGGGTGGCAGGAGGGTGCGCACGGTGTCCTCCGGGGTGCCCCGGCCCGCGTGCACGGCGAGGTTGAGCGCCGCAGCCACGCGCCCGTCGGCGTCCCGTACGGGCACGGCCAGGGACCGCAGCCCGTCCTCCAACTCCTCGTCGACCAGGGCGTATCCGCTCTCCGCCACGCCGCCCAGGACGCGCGCGAGCCCGGGTACGGAGGTCAGGGTGTGTCGGGTCAGCGGCCGCGGGTCGAGGTCGGCGAGATACGCGGCGCGGGCGTCCGCGTCCAGGCCCGCGAGCAGCACCCGGCCCATGGAGGTGGCGTAGGCGGGGAAGCGGGTGCCGATGGTGATGTTCACGCTCATGATGCGGACGGTCGGCACGCGCTCGACGTACCGGATGTCGCCGCCGTCGAGGACGGCCAGGGACGCCGACTCGTGGACGGCGCCGACCAGTTCGCGCAGATGCGGCCGCGCGATATCGGTGAAGCCGAGCCCGGCGAGCGGGGCGTAGCCGAGCTCCAGGACGCGGGGGGTGGGGCGGAAGAGGCGGGCTCCGTCGGTCGCGGCGTAGCCGAGCTCCACGAGGGTGAGGAGGGAGCGACGGGCGGTGGCGCGGGCCAGGCCGGTCGCCTCGGCGACGGCGGTGAGGGGCATACCGTCGTGGGGCGGCGGGCCGCCCGGGGGCCGCTCGCCCAGCGCCCGCAGCACGGTCAGCCCGCGCGCGAGCGACTGCAGAAAGCCCGCCCCCATCTCCCGCTTGGCCAGCCGGGCCGGATCCTCGCCGATGGCACCGACCGCGGGCGGCTCGCCGCCCGCGCCCTGCCCGGCCCCCACGGGCGCCGCAAGCGCCGCCTCCATGGCCGGGATCCGGTCCCGCAGAGCGGCCAGTGCGGTCCGTCTGAGGGACGCGATGTCGTGGCGGCTGGTGTGACTGACCACGTTCACCGCACACGCAATACGCCCCGCCGGGTCCCGGAGCGGAACGGCCACCGCCACCAGACCCGGCTCGATCAGCTGGTCGTCAAGGGCACAGCCGTCGTGGGCGGCCGCCTTGGCGCGGTGCGCGAACGCGTCGAGGTCCGGGGCGCCGGCGGGGCCCGGCCTGGGCGGGACGGCGGGGAAGGAGGCGTCCAGCGGGTCGGCGGCACGGCGGGCGCGCCAGTCGGCCCAGGTGCGCTCGTCCCATTCGGCGGCGAACAGCGCGCCGGGGGCGCAGCGTTCGGCGGGGAGGAGGTCGCCGATCCGGAAGGCGAGGGACATCGTGCGGCGCCGGGTGGCCTGGACGACGAAGCGCACGCCGTCGCCGTCCGGGACGGCGACCGAGACCGACTCGTCGAGGGAGTCCGCCAGCCGCTCCGCGAACGGAAGGAGCGCGTCCGGCAGGCCGCCGGCCGCGAGATAGGCATTGCCCAGCTCCATCAGCCGGGTCGCCAGGCTCACCTCGCGCCCGTCCAGCGTCACGTATCCGAGCTGTTGGAGCGTGCCGAGCACGCGGTCGACGACAGAGCGGGCGAGCCCCGTGGCGCGCACCAGGTCGCCGGGGCGGACCGCCGGTCCCGCGCCGTGCGCGGACAGGGCGGTCAGCGCGCGCAGCACGGCGAGGCCGCGCTCAAGAGGGCCGACCGAACCGTCGGCCGAACCGCCAACAGCATTGACAGGCGGCGTGGCCGCGCTGAGACTCATCACCACCCAGATTATGAACCAAGTTTCACCAGGCGAACAACCCCAAAGCGAGAGCAAGAGGGAGCGATGAGATGCGCACGACCGTCGGCATCATCGGCGCCGGCCCCGCCGGCCTGCTGCTCGCCCGTCTGCTGCACCGCGCCGACGTGGACTGCGTCGTGCTGGAGAGCCGCGAGCGCCGCTATGTCGAGGCGCGCCAGCGGGCCGGGATCCTGGAGCAGGGCACGGTGGACGTGTTGCGGGAGTGCGGGGCGGGCGCGCGGATGGACCGGGAGGGGCTGCTCCACCGCGGGATCGAGCTGCGCTTCGAGGGCCGCGCCCACCGCATCGACTTCCCGGCGCTGACCGACGGGCGGTCGGTGATGGTCTACGCCCAGACGGAGGTCGTGAAGGACCTGGTCGCCCTCCAACTCGCCGACGGACCGCCGCTGCTGTTCGGGGCCGAGGTCCTGGCCGTCGAGGATCCCGACTCCGCCACACCCACCGTCCGCTTCCGGCACGAAGGCCGCGAGGGCCGCGAACAGACGCTCAGCTGCGACTACGTGGCGGGCTGCGACGGCTTCCACGGTGTGGCCCGCCGGGCGATCCCCGCCGAGCGCACCGCGGTGTTCGAGCGCGACTACCCGTACTCCTGGCTCGGCGTGCTGGCCGATGTGCCGCCGTCCTGCGAGGAGCTGATCTACGCCCGCCACCGGCGCGGCTTCGCCCTGCACAGCATGCGCTCCCCGCAGGTCTCCCGGCTCTACCTCCAGGTGCCGGCCGGCACGGACCCGGCCGGCTGGTCCGACGAGCGGATCTGGGACGAGCTGTCCGCCCGCTTCGCCGTCGACGGGGACTGGGCCCTGGCACCCGGGCCGATCACCGCCAAGTCGGTCACCCCGATGCGCTCTTACGTCCAGGAGCCGATGCGCCACGGCCGGCTGTTCCTGGCGGGCGACGCGGCGCATATCGTGCCGCCCACCGGCGCCAAGGGCCTCAACCTGGCCGTCACGGACGTGGTCACCCTGGCCCGCGCCCTGACCCTGCACCACGAGACCGGTTCCACCGAACTGCTCGACAGTTACTCCGAGACCTGTCTGCGCCGGGTGTGGCAGGCCGAGCGCTTCTCCGCCTTCATGACCGACACCCTCCATCCGCACCCGGACCGGACCCCGTTCGAGGAGCGGCTGCAACTGGCCCAGCTGGAGCGGATCGCCGCCTCCCCGGCCGCGTCCGCCGAACTCGCCGAGAACTACGTCGGCCTCCCGCTGTCATGACCACGCCCAGCCCCCCGGGTCCCCGTACCCGTACGTCGGCCCCCCACGCCCTGGAGGGCCGCCGCTCGGTCGCGGGCCGGGTGCTCGCCCTGCTGAACGCGTTCGACGCCACGCACCGCTCGCTGTCCCTCACCGCGCTCGCCCGCCGCGCCGACCTGCCGCTGGCCACCGCGCACCGCCTGGTCGCCGCGCTCACCGACTGGGGCGCCCTGGAACGGGACGCGGCGGGCGCGTACCACATCGGGCTGCGGCTGTGGGAGGTGGCGACGCTGTCGCCGCGCGGGGTGGGGCTGCGCGAGGCGGCGCTGCCCTTCATGGAGGACCTGTACGAGGCCACCCACGAGAACGTCCAACTCGCCGTACGCGACGGCCTGGAGGTGGTCTACATCGAGCGGATCTCCGGGCGTTCCGCAGTACGGGTGCGCAGCCGGGTCGGCGGCCGCTGGCCGCTGCACGCGACCGGCGTCGGCCTGGTGCTGCTCGCGTACGGGCCGCACCGGCTGCGCGAGCGGGTGTGCTCGGGGCCGCTGCGCCGCTTCACGGAGCTGACGATCTGCGACCCGGCCCGGCTGCGGGCCGCCCTCGCGGAGGTGCGGCGCGCCGGAATCGCCGTCAGCGACCGGCAGATCACCATGGACGCGCTGTCGGTCGCCGCTCCGGTGCGCGGACCGGGCGGGGACGTGGTGGCCTCGCTGTCCGTCGTGGTCCCGGCCGCCGAGGGGCGGGCGCCGGGGCTGATCCCGGCCGTACGGGTGGCCGCGCACGGCATCTCCCGTACCGTCGCGGCCGCCTGGGGGCAAGCCCCCGTCGCCGAGGCTTCCGGTCGGTGAAAGGGTCCAGCCGCATCTCTTGCCGGGCCGTGATCCAGCCCACACGCTGTGGGACACCTCGCACACCACGACCTCGCGCCGGCTACGCCGAACCCGCGAACCACCGCGCCCAGAGGGGGACCTGAGGCCATGTCCGAAGCGACCGCACCGACCACCGGCCGGGAGCCGGAGGAGGCCGGGTCCGGCGGCTGGAAGCCATATCACACCCTGTGGGCCATGCTGCTCGGCGGCTGGCTCTTCTCGTACGCCGACCGCACCATCACCGGCCCGGTGGTCACCTGGCTCATCGACAACGACCACGGAATGCTGGGCTCCGCCAGCCATCCGCACGCGCTCGGCGGGCTGATCGGCAGCCTCTTCTTCGCGGGCTACATGCTGACGCAGTTCCCCGGCGGCTATCTCGGGGACCGCTTCGGGCACCGCGCGATGCTCGCGATCTCGCTGCTGTGGGCGGGTGTGGCGACGCTCGCCAGCGGTCTTGTCGGCGGGCTGATCGCCTTTGTGGTGCTGCGCGTGCTGACGGGGCTCGGCGAAGGCGTCTTCTACTCCAACGACCGCACCCTGATCGCCCAGCGGACCCCGCCCGCCAAGGCGGGCCTGGGGATGGGCGTGGCGATCACCGGTCTGTCCATCGGGTTGACGATCGCGACCATCAGCGCCCCGTATCTGATCGACTGGGGCGCCGATGTGTTCGGCCATGAGGACGCCTGGCGGATGCCGTTCCTGGTCCTGGGCAGCGCGACGCTGGTGTTCGGCGTGGTCTCGGCGGTCTATCTGCGTCGTATCGGCGGCCCGCTGCGGGCAACCGGCTCGGCGCTGCGGCTCCTGGGCATCTCGGTGGTGCTGTGCGCCGCGGTGCTGGCCGTCTATCTCATCGCCGACGGGGCGGGGCTGCCGAGCTGGGGCGTGGCGGTCCTGGAGTGCGTGCTCGCGTTTGTCCTCATCGGGGCGATCTTCGCCCGGCGCGGCTCACGGCTCGGCGCCGTCTCCCGCAACCGCAACGCGCTGCTGCTCAGCTTCGCCTTCATCGCGGTCATGTGGAACCTGTGGTTCTTCAGCTTCTGGTCGGTGTCGATCGTCGCCGACGCCGCGCACAGCTCCTTCCAGAACGCCGCGCTGGTCGCCACCTTCAACGCGGGCGCGGGCATCCTCGGCTTCCCCGCGGGCGGCTGGCTCTCGGACCGGGCGAAGGACCGGGGCTGGGGGCGGCGGCCGCTGCTGGTCGCGTTCACCGTGGTCCAGGGGTTGCTGGTACTGGTCTTCGGCGCCTATCTGCAGGCCGACGAGACGCCCTCGCTGCTGGTGATGTCGGTGCTTCTGTTCGTCACCAGCCTGTTCTTCAACGCACTCCAGCCCATGGCCCACGCGCTGCTGAACGACGTGGTCGACGCCGCCGAGCGCGGGGCCGCCTTCGGGATGTTCAACCTCGTCGGCGAGATCGGCGCGGTGATCAGCCCGGCGCTCAGCGGCACCCTCTTCGACCACTACGGAACCTGGACGCACGCCGTCTATATCGACGGCGCTCTGATGCTCACCAGCGCCGTCCTGTACTACCTGATCCGCGAGCAGGTAGCCCGCCCCTAAGCCTCGCCCTCGGCGTCGTTCTCCTTCACCTCGTAGAGGACGTCCAGCGCGTCCCGGACCCGCTCGGCCAGCTGGCGGGGGCAGCTCCAGGCGTCGGGGGCGAACGGCTCGTCGGGGGCCTCGAAGTCCCCGGGCGCGCAGAAGTGGTTGAGATGCGCGCCGATCAGCGCGTCGGGGTTGCCCGCGACGCCGTAGCCGCGGCCTGCGATGCGCTCCAGGCCCTGCCAGGGGTGCTCCCCGGGGTGCGGACACGGCTCGTGCAGCGGGGCGAGGTCGATGGTCACGAAGATCTCCTCCAGCACGCCGAGCACGGAGGTCGGCAGCTCGACGGCCATTCCGTCCACCGCCCAGCAGGCGAGCAGCAGCAGGGCGGCCCGCTCCCGCTCGTCCCCGGCCCCGGCTCCGGCTCCGGCTCCGGCCGCGTACCGGCGGGCGGCCCACAGCGCGACGTTCTGCACCAGCTCCTCGTGTTCGGTGACCCAGGACTGCCGGTAGGTGGTGGTGAGGGTGTCGATGTCGATCCGCCCGTCGGCGAGCAGATACTCGGCGTCGAGGTGGGCGGTGTCGCGGCTGCCGAACAGCTTGTCGCGCCCGGCCAGCAGCCGGTCCAGCGTCTCGCGGGCGAGCCCGGCGAGAAAGGCCGGGCACAGCCACCCCTCCAGGGAGGTGTGCCATCCCTCGATGCCGCCCCGCCGCTCGTATACGCCCCGCCCGCCGGGGCTGAGCAGATGGACGCCCACGGTGGCCAGCGCCGCCGGGTCGTCGCCGGTCTCGGGGTGCTCGCCGTCCCGGTGTGCGCAGGGCTCGTCGCCGAGCCCGGGCTGTACGGCCTCGAGCGCCCCGATCATCTCGTCCAGCACCCACTTGCCGCGGATCCGGCCGCTCACCGCGTACCAGCAGGCGGCGCGCAGGATGACCACGAGCCCGGCGCGGCTGTCGCCGTCGGGGTGGGCGCGCAGCGCGGCGGCGTGCTCGAAGAGCTCGTACGCGGGGTCGACGTGCGGGTAGTCCCAGAGGATCGACCGCAGGTGGCCGGCCTTCCGTACGTCGATGAGGGGCAGCCGGGGCGGGACGTCGGCCACGGTGCCGGGGTCGATGATGTCGATGGCCACGCGCGCGTATCCGGCGATGTTGCGCGGACACAGCCACTCCTCCTTGGTGGCCGCGTCGTCCCACTGCCCGTCCTCGGCCTCGCTCCGCCCGTTGCGCAGCAGTGGCAGCAGCCGCGCCAGGTGGTCGTGGCGCTCGTCCAGGTCGTCCTCGTACGGGTGCCGCTGGTGCTCGCAGGCGTGGCCGCGCAGGGAGCTGTCGGCGGCGTCGAGCGCCACCAGGGCGACGCCTTCGACGCCGTCCCCGGTGAGCCAGCCGGTGTGTTCGGCCGTCATCAGCAGGCCGAGCGTCCACAGGTAGGCGTGGTCACCGGTGGGCTCGGCGGTCAGCCGCTCGGCACAGTCGCGGACGAGCCGGTCGGCGTCGTCCTTGGAGCGGCCCTCGCGGACGGCGTCCCACTGGTCGGCCAGTTCCCGGACGCGGTCGGCGGTGATGGCAGGGAAGTCCCTCATGGTCTCCCAGACGATGAGGGACCCCGTGCGGGTTCCGATTACTGAGCGCGCAGACCTGAGTGCTCAGACGTGAGCGCGCAGACCCGAGCGCGCAGGCTCAGCGGGCGGTCCGGGTGTGGACGTACTCCACCAGGCGGGTCAGGGCGTCGGGGTCGGTGCTGGGCAGCACGCCGTGGCCGAGGTTGAAGATATGGCCCTCCAGGCCCCGGGCCGCCTCCAGCACCTCGTCGGTCTTGGCCTCGACGGCCTGGCGCGGGGCGAAGAGCACGGCCGGGTCGAGGTTGCCCTGCAGCGCCTTGCCGGGGCCGACCCGCCGGGCCGCCTCGTCCAGCGGCACCCGCCAGTCCACGCCGACGACGTCCGCGCCCGCCTCGCCGAGCAGCCCCAGCAGCTCGCCGGTGCCGACGCCGTAGTGGATGCGCGGCACCCCGTATCCGGCCACGGCGTCGAAGACCTTCGTGGAGGCGGGCATCACGCGGGCCCGGTAGTCCGCGGGGGACAGGGCGCCGACCCAGGAGTCGAAGAGCTGGACGGCGGAGGCGCCCGCCTCGATCTGCACCTTCAGGAAGGCGGTGGCGATGTCGGCGAGCCGGTCGAGCAGTTCGGCCCACAGCTCGGGGTCGCCGTACATGAGTGCCTTGGTGCGCTCGTGGTTGCGCGAGGGGCCGCCCTCGATGAGGTAGCTGGCGAGCGTGAAGGGCGCGCCGGCGAAGCCGATCAGCGGGGTGGCGCCGAGCTCCCCGGTGAGCATCCCGACGGCCTCGGTGACGTACTTCACATCGTCCGGGTCGAGCGGGCGCAGCCGGTCCAGATCCGCGCGGGTACGGATGGGGTCCGCGATGACCGGGCCGACGCCGGGCTTGATGTCGAGGTCGATCCCGATGGCCTTCAGCGGGACCACGATGTCGCTGAAATAGACCGCGGCGTCCACATGGTGGCGGCGAACCGGCTGCAGCGTGATCTCGGTGATCAGGTCCGGCCGCGTACAGGAATCGAGCATCGCGATGCCCTCGCGGACCTTGTGGTACTCCGGCAGCGAACGGCCGGCCTGCCGCATGAACCACACCGGAGTATGCGAAACCGGCTCACGTCGACAGGCGCGCAGGAAGGCCGAGTCGGCTGTGGTGCTCGCCGCGGTGCGGCCGGTCTGCTGCTGGCCCGAGGGCCGCTCGTTGGCGCTCATGACCCAAATCTTCGCACGGGCCGAACGAGTGACCCGCCAACCCGGGTGTTCTTCCCCGGTTGAGGCCCCAGTTGCGCCTAGTCTTCCGGGCATGGCAGCGGTTCAAGGACACCTCTCGAACGGCGCTGATGGCGCCGGGAGCGCCGACGGGGCGGACGCGGCGGGCGAGGAAGGGGCCCCGGCCGTCTTCCGGCATGCCGTGGCCGGGCTGAGCGCCGTACGGCCGCGGCCCGAGGTGGAGCTCGCCCCGACCCCGCCGCCGCGGCGGCTCGCGCCGTTCTCGTACGCGCTCGAGGCGGCCGTCACCGCGGACCCGGCGGATTCGGGGGGCGATGACGAGGAACTGGCCGAGGGGCGGCTGATCCTGCTGCACGACCCGGCCGGGCACGACTCCTGGTGCGGTACGTTCCGCCTGGTCACCCTGGTGCACGCGGATCTGGAGCCGGAGATGGCGGCGGATCCGCTGCTGCCCGAGGTGTGCTGGTCGTGGCTGACCGGCGCGCTGGAGGCGCGCGGGGTCGAGTACCGGCAGCCGAGCGGCACGGTGACCCGGGCGAGCTCGCACTACTTCGGCGGCATCGGGGAGCGCGAGCCGTCGACCCGGATCGAGATCCGCGCCTCCTGGACACCGGCGGAGCCGCCCGCGGCGGAACCGGCCCTGGGCGAGCACCGGCGGCCGGAGCGGCCCTTCGCCGCGGGCGACGGACCGGCCGGGGTGCCCGACACCGGCGCGCACCTGGCGGCCTGGTGCGATCTGCTGTGCCAGATCGCGGGGCTGCCGCCGGTCGGGGCGGCCGAGGCGGGCGTCGTGTCGCTGCCGCAGCGGCGCGGCCCTCAGCCCCGCTGAGCGCGGCGCCGAGCACCCGCCGGCCGAGCACCTGCTGCCGCGCACGAGCCGGGCATTCGCTGCGCACGATCCGAGCGCTCGGCGGGCGCTCGCTGATCAGGCTTGATCGATCAGTCGTCCTAATTGCCCGAATTGTTACTCACCAAATCGTGATCATTCCCTAAAGCCGGGCCGTATCGGTGCCGAAGGACGTGGTGACCCGTCCCACCACTTCCTCCAGGAGGCCTGGTGTCTGTTCTCCTCGAGCAACCTTCCAGCCTGGTCGCCTATCGCCCGAACAAGCCGACGGCCATGGTCGTCGTCGCCGACCCCCGCGTCCGTTCCACCGTCACCCGTCACCTGTGGGCCCTCGGGGTGCGCGACGTCATCGAGGCGTCGTCCATCGCGGAGGCCCGTCCCCGTATCGGCAACCCCCGCGACATCTGCGTCGCCGATGTCCATCTCCCCGACGGCTCCGGCCTCACCCTGCTGTCCGAGACCCGCGCCGCGGGCTGGCCGAACGGGCTGGCCCTCTCCGCCGCCGATGACATCGGCGCCGTACGCAACGCCCTGGCCGGCGGCGTCAAGGGCTACGTCGTCACCGGCACCCGCACCAACCTGGGCATCCCGGGCCGCCCCGGCGCCGCTCCCCTCGGCGCCGCCCGGATGCACCGCCGCCCGCCGGGCGCCCCCGGACATCCGGGCGGCTACCGCGAGCTGTCGGGACGCGAGGTCGAGGTGCTGAGGCTGGTTGCGGAGGGCCAGTCCAACAAAGCCATCGGCGTCTCGATGGGCCTGTCCGCCCTCACCGTCAAGAGTCACCTCGCCCGTATCGCCCGCAAGCTGGGCACCGGCGACCGGGCCGGAATGGTCGCGGTCGCGCTACGTACCGGGATCATCCACTGACCCCCGCCCCACCCGTCCCCTGAGCCCGCACAGACCCCGCACAGAGCCGGTACAGACCTCGTACAGGCCCCGTACACACCCCGTACAGCCCCTGGCTCCCGCCCAGGCCACCACCGTCCATCCACCGCCCGGCGCCCGCCGACGGAACGTTCCGTCGGCG
>NZ_JBSFMM010000316.1:0-10305 GCF_053599555.1 Streptomyces sp. NPDC000941 | reverse complement strand
CGCCGTGCCCGCCACATCGCCCGGGTCGACGGCGTCGGCGGCGCGGCGCAGCGCGTAGCGGATCTCGTGACGCCGCGATGAGCCGAGCGGCAGCTCATGCATCAGCTCGTCGAGCACCTCGATGTCGTGGATGAGGTGCCATACGTCGTCCTCGCGCACCGCGATCTCGGCCTGCCTGAGCCGGTAGACGTGCTCGGTGCCCGCGGTCTCGCGCGAACCGTGGTGGATGTGCAGACCCGCGCTCGCCACGATGGGCGGGTTGGCGGCGAGCTCGATCAGCAGGTCCACGGGGGCGCCACCGGTGGCGGAGTCGGTGAGCAGCACGCTTCGGTGGTACGGGTGCAGGCCCTGGATCGGTGCGCCGTGGGCGTCGTGCACCAGGCCCTCGGCCTGGCCGCCGGGCCCCTTGGTGAGGTCGAAGTCGAGGTCGAAGACGGCCTCGACGCGACGCCCCGTCCACTGCTCGGGTATCTCCGCGCTCGCCCGCAGCCACGTTGTCGCCCATGGGCCGCCCCAGGTGGAGCCGAGCGTGAAGGGCTCGTAGTCGGCGTGCAGGGCGTCGGCCACGGGGACCGGTTCGCCTTCGACGAGCCAGGAGCTCAGGTTGAGCGGGCATACGGAACTGTAGAGAGCGGGGCGGATCAGACGGTCCAGCAGTTTCCGGATCCGTGTCTCGATGATCCGGCGGTCGTCATGCACGGTGCTGGTCCTTCCGGGCCTCTTTTTCAGCAGCGGGCAGTCGAATGGCGTCCTGTGCGTCGTCGGCCCAGGTCACGTCCGCGACCAGGGTGGTCCCCTCGGCACGGGTGGTGATCCGCGGCAGGGCGGCGGGGTCCGAGCCGCCGAGGTGAACGAGGGCGACGTGGAGGGTGCCGTAGACGACCGGGCCATCGGTCTGCACGACGGGGGTGGCGGATGCGGCGCCCAGCGCATTGCTGTCTTCTCCTGGCGCCACGGACGCGGTGGGCAACCCGTGTGCGCCGGGGAGAGAGGAGATCAGCCCGTCGACACCTGCTACGCGGGCGGTGGCGCCTTGCGCGGCGCACGGCGCGCGCTGTGGATCGACGGCAAGGGACCATCCGCCGATCCGCAGCACATGACCGGTCGGCTCATCACCGGCGGCGGGGTCGACGCGCACGGCCCGTACCTCGATCGACCCGCGCAACGCGGAACCGACGGTGATCCAAGGACCAAGCACGTACGACGTGTCGGGCCCGCCGAACGGGTCCCACTTCGCGTCCTGTGGCCATTGAGCGCGCGAGCGCAAGACGGCGGTGACACCGTCGATGGAGATCCTGGTCGCCGGGCGGCGGTGCGAGGCACGGCCCGCCGCGTCGAGGAGCACGACGGCGTTGTCGAGCGGGCCGGCGTCCGCACAGGCTCTCGGGCCGGCCGTGGGATCGCCGGGGGTCTCGGGTGCCGTGTGCGTCGAGGCCGGATGCGCTCTGTGAGGACGCGTTCCAGGCGTGCTTCGACCAGCTTCCGGTCGTCGTGCATGAAAGGGGTCTCCTGTCGCTGCGAGCGGGCGAGAGGTGGTGCGGGTCTCGTTCAGCGACCGTCCACCGGGTCGGGGCGCTCACAGGAGCTGGTCACCTGGAGGGCTCGGCCCTGGGCCGCCGCGTCCATGAGGGTGAGCATGATGTCCAGGACGTGTGCGGCAAGTTCGGCCGATGCCCGGTGCGGTCGTCCGGCCGACAGGGCATCGGCCAGGTCGGCGAGGCCCACGCCGCGTCCCGCGTCCGGATAGCCGGCGGAGACGGGCCGCATCGTCCAGCCGTCTCCGCGGTGGATCTCGACGGCGCCGTCGAAGCCGTTCGGGTCGGGCAGGGACAGCGAGGCGTCGGTGCCGTGGACCTCGATGCGCGGCAGCCGCGCGGCGTGGATGTCGAAGCTCATCACGAGCGTGGACAGGGCTCCACCCGCGTGTTCCAGGACGCCGGTGATGTGGGTGTCCACCTCCACCGGGAAGGTGTGCCCGGCGCGCGGGCCGCTGCCGATCGTACGCTGTGCGCGCGGTCGGGAGGACGCGCCGGTCACCTTGACCACCGGGCCGAGCAGGTGGACCAGGGCCGACAGGTAGTAGGGCCCCATGTCGAGCAGCGGGCCGCCGCCCGGCTGATAGTAGAACTCCGGGTCCGGATGCCACTTCTCATGGCCCGCGGTGGTCATGAACGCGGTGGCCGCGACCGGCCTACCGATCAGGCCGTCGTCCACCGCCTTGCGCGCGGTCTGGGTTCCGGTGCCGAGGACCGTGTCGGGCGCGCAGCCGACCCGCAGGCCTGCGGTGCGTGCCGCCTCCAGCACGGCGTCGGCCTCCTTGCGGTTGGCCGCCAGGGGTTTCTCGCCGTACACATGCTTGCCCGCGGCGAGCGCCGCAAGGGCGACCTCGGCGTGTGCGGCCGGGATCGTCAGGTTGAGCACGGCGTCCACGTCGTCCCGGGCCACCAGGTCGGCCACGGACTCCGCGACGGCCAACTCTCCCCCGCCCGGGGCCTGCTCCGCAACGGCCTGGGCGCGGCCGCGGTCGAGGTCGGTGACGGCGGTCAGCCGCAGCGAAGTCAGGCGCTCCAGCGTCGCGAGGTAGGCGCCGCTGATCTTTCCGGCGCCCACGATGCCGATGTTCAACGGCTTCAGCGGCCCGCCCACAGCAGTCCCCTTTCGGTCAGCGTGCGCACCTCGGGCACGTCGAAGTCGTCGGGCTTGTGCCCGATGGTCGAGACGAAGACCCGGCCCGCGCCCCAGGTCCTGGTCCACACGGCGGGCATCACCGCAGGCCGGTCCCGCAGTTCGTCGGCCGCGAAGGTGGTGGTGGCGAGGACGTCGATATACGGGTCGGTGAGCACCCAGTACTGCTCGGTGTGCACGGTGAAGTCGTTGAGTCCCTCAATGACGGGATGGTCGGCTCGCTCGGGCAGCAGGCGCACGGTGTGGTCGTGGAAGCCCGGCGGGTGCATCACAAACTTGCCGCCGGTCAGCAGGTGGTAGCCGTGGTCGTGGAAGCAGTCGACGATGCCGCCGTGCCAGCCGGCGAGGCCGGTGCCCGCACGCACCGCCGCGGCGAGGTTTTCGCTCTGTTCGCGGCTGATGGTCCCCATCGTCCAGCACTGCACGATCAGGTCGGTCACGGCCAAGCGCTCCGCGTCCTCGTACACGGCGAGGTCCTCGGAGGTTTCCACGGTGAATCCGCGGTCCTTGAGGAACGGTACGAAGCTGTCGCTGATCGTCACGGGCTGATGCCCGTCCCAGCCGCCACGGATGACGAGCGCCCGCCGGATGTCGCTGGTCAAGGTGATGACACGCTCCCATCGGCGCCGCAGGGTGCAGTGCGGCGGTCGGAGTCGGATGAAGTCGCTCAACGAGTGGCCGCGGCCCAGCAGAAGTTGGTGCTGAGCAGACGCGACGGGCGCAGCATGTTGAGAAGCTACGAACCGCCGTTGCATTTTGTCAATACGTTGGATGAAGCAGGGGAGGAGCCCGCACCCCGAGTCGACGAAGGTCTTGTTCACGCCTACCGGCCCAGGTGTCAGGCCACTTATTTTCCACTCCCCACTCAATTCCTGCCGGCAACCAGAATTCACTTTGACCAGTTTCCGATTCGCGGGAGAAATGCCCGCATCGGCCATTGACTCCGGGCAGCACCATGGTTTTGCTGGCACGCGGAGAAATTGCCATGCCCCCACTCCCCCAACCCCACTGGAGGAACTCCATGGCCGTCACCAGACGCAGCATGATCGGCGGCGCGATCGCCGCGACCGCGAGCCTGGGCGCTGTGGCCGGACTGGCGCGGGCCGACGCGGCCGAAAGTGCCGGTGCTCAGCCCGCCGCCAGCGGGCCGGGCGATGTCGTCGGCAAGATATCCGTCGGCTACCAGGGCTGGTTCGCCTGCACAGGCGACGGCTCCCCCATCAACAGCTGGTGGCACTGGAGCAGGGACCGGTTCCAACCTCCGTCGCTGTCCAACACAACCATCAAATCATGGCCGGATATGGCTGATTACCAGCGCGGGTTCACCACCGCGTACCCGAATCCCAACAGCGGCAGGCCCGCTCAGCTCTTCTCATCGTGGGACCAGCAGACCGTCGACACGCACTTTCGCTGGATGCGGGAGAACAACATCGACACGGCCGCTCTTCAGCGCTTCAACCCTTTCGGCGACGAGGGTCCGACGCGCGACGGCATGGCGCAGAAGGTGCGTCAGGCGGCCGAGGCGAACGGGCGCAAGTTCTACATCATGTACGACGTCACCGGCTGGACGTCCATGCAGGCCCAGATCAAGCAGGACTGGACGGAAAAGATGAAGGCGCACACCGGGTCCGGTGCTTATGCGCGACAGAACGGCAAGCCGGTGGTGTGTATTTGGGGGTTCGGCTTCAACGACTCGGGGAGACCATTCGAACCAGGACCGTGCAAGGACGTAGTCGACTGGTTCAAGGCACAGGGCTGTTATGTGATCGGAGGTGTGCCCACGCATTGGCGTACAGGTACCGAGGATTCACGGCCCGGATTCTCCGCCGTGTACCACTCGTTCAACATGATCTCCCCATGGATGGTGGGGCGTATCTCCAGCCCTTCCCAGTCCGATGACTTCTTCACCAACATCAATACGCCGGACAAAGCGGATTGTGATGCGAACGGCATCGACTATCAGCCGTGTGTGATGCCGGGCGATCTCCAGGAACGTCACCGCAGGCACGGTGATTTCATGTGGCGGCAGTTCTACAACATGGTGCGGCTGGGTGTGGGCGGCATCTACATCTCCATGTTCGACGAGTTCAACGAGGGCAATCAGATCGCCAAGACGGCGGCGACCGGGGCCGACGTGCCGTCGGGTTCGGGGATCTGGGCCCTCGACGAGGACGGCACGGCGTGCTCGTCCGACTACTACCTGCGGCTGACCGGTGACGGCGGCCGCATGCTCAAGGGGCAGATCGCTCTCACCCCCAACCGGCCGACACCGACCACGTGAGGTCCGCCGAGGCCGAGGCGGGCCCCTCCCCTGCCTCAGCCCCGCTCGCGTCCCTTCAGGCGCGGGGTGAACGTGGCGTGGAACAGTGTCGACGCGGCGCCCACCGCGGCGGCTTCCGCGCTCAGCACCGAGCGCTCCACGTGGACGCGCCGCAACCGGCGGGCGGTGGGGAAGTCATTGACGGCGCGCCCGATCTCCTCCAGATAGCAGTCGGCGACGTCGTCGGTGAAGAACGGGCCGCCCAGAACGATCAGATCGATGTCGAGAAGATCGACGAGCCCCAAGGCTCCTCGCCCGACGGCACGTGCCACTTCGCGCAGGGCGGCGGTGGCGGCCGGGTGTCCGGCCGCGGCCGCGCGCCCGACGGCGCGGTACGCCTCGGTGCTGCTGTGCTCCGTGCCGGCGGTGCGCAGGCCGAGCCGCTCGGCGAACCGCGGTACGGACACGGGCGGGTTGCACTCGGGCAGGATCTCGGGCCGTCCGTCCGCGGCGACGCGGTCAAGGGCGAGCGCGCACAGCTGCCCGAACTCGCCCGCGTTCGCGCTGACTCCACGGTAGAGGTCGCCGTTGAGATAGAGGCCGCAGCCGACGCCGGTGCCGAGATAGAGGTAGGCGAAGTCCCGGGCCCTGCGGTCGCGCCCGATCCAGCGCTCGCCCGCGGCGGCGGCGAGCGAGTCCTTCTCGATGAGGACCGGGCAGGGGAAGTGCTCCTTCAGCAGGTACAGCAGGGGCAGGTCCTGCCAGGCCCGCATCAGGGGCGGCCCGAGGACGGTGCCGGAGGCGATGTCGACCGGTCCCGGCACGGCCACGCCGACACCGAGGAAGCCGTTGGGCTGAACGGCGCCACGCACCTTGCCGAGCGCTTCATGGCCCACCTCGACGGCTTGCGCGACGAATTCGGCGGGGTCGATGTCGGCACTGACGGTGCGTGTGCACGTACACACGAGGGCTCCGTCGAGGTCGATCACGACGGCGGTGAGCACCTCCGGGTCGATGTGCAGGCCGAGCGCGTGCGCGGCGGAGCCGCACAGCCGTACCGGTGTGCGCGGCTTGCCGGAAGTGGCACGGCGCTGGGCGTCCTCCACGAGAAAGCCACGGTCCAGCAGCGACCGGGCGATACGGGACACGGACTGCTGGGTGAGGCCGGTCCGGTGGGCGATCTCGCCGCGGGTGACGGTGCCGACCAGGCGTACGGTCTCGATGACCACGCACTCGTTGAAGGATCCGAGGTCGAGCTGGTTGACTCCGCTGAACGACGGTGCGCCCAGAGCGTGCCAACCGCCATCCGGACGGCTCTGGTGCTCGGCGACGCGCTCGCGCAGCCAGCGGACCGAGCGGCCGGCCGACTGTGCGGGGCGCTCGAGCGCCGCCATCAGGTCGAGGAAGACCCGGCGTGACGACTCGGGGTGGCTCGTGCTGTCCAGGGCGATCAGGGCATTGAGGAAGCCGCGCCAGCTCGCGCGCACAGGCAGGTCATGGTGGCTGACGAGCGATCCGGCGGGCCGCCGCTCATCGGTCGACCACAGCGTGACCGCGTGCAGGGTGATGTCCGCGTGCAGGGCCGCAGCGTCGGCGAGGAAGGCGCTGAACTCCGCGTCGTCCGAGGCGGGTTCGAGGCGCAGGGTGTCCAAGACCCGGTCGAGTCCGGCCAGCACCTCGGCGTCGATCACGGTAACCGCGGCCGCGGGCCTCGGGGCCTCCGTACGGGTGCCGACGAGCAGGACGCCGCGGTCGGCGTCGGCGTACAGGCCCATCACCCACGCATCGGCGCCGGGCAGTGGCGGACGGGTCGGGATGCGGGCGACGATCGGCTGGTCCGGCATGATGTTCCAGCGGCGGCGGATCGCCGCGACCGTGGCGTGGGAGACGCCGAGTTCGCGGGCGATGGCGCGGCTCGCACCGCTGCCGCCGGGCGCGAGCAGGGTCCGGGTGACGATGTCCGCCTCGTCGACCGTGACGGGCCGTCCGGTGCGCCGGCGCTGTTCGAGCCCGGCGAGCCCGCCGCTGTACCAGCGGTGCCGCCAGGCGCCCACGGTCTGCCGGGACCCGCCGAGGCGCCGTGCGATTTCCGCGTCGCGCCGGCCCTCGGCGGCCAGCAGCACGATCCGGGCGCGCAGCGCGAGGGGCCCGTCGGCCACGGCCCAGTCCCGCAGCGTCGCCCGGGTCTGGGACGTCAGCGTGTCGGCGTGGAGGGGATCAGGCACCGAGTGGCTCCTCGTCGGCCTCGGCCCGGCTGATCCTCAGGGTGCGGATCTCGAACGGGCGCAGTTTCAGGTGGATGTGGGGTCCGTCGTGGGCGTGCGGGACGGCGTTCTCCTCGAGCAGGTCGGTTGTGCACGCTTCGGCGACGGCGAAGTCGGCGGTGAGCGTGGTCCGCGCAGCGTTGCCTCCGGCTTTGTACAGACGTACGACGACGTCTCCGCCGCGGTCCTCGGCGAGCTTCACCGTCTCCACGACGACGTCCGGGTGGTCGACGCGCACCAGCGGACGCAACGACGACGCCCCGTCCGAAAGCCGCAGGGGCATGTCCAGGCGGTAGCCGTCCGCGACAGCGTCGCCGACTGTGGCGCCGGGCCGCACGGTGTGCCGGAAGCGGTGCACTCCCCGGTCGGCGTGCGGGTCGGGGCTGTGCGGGGCGCGGAGCAGGGTGTGCCGCAGTGTCGTGTCCGTACCGCCGTCGCACCGTTCGCGACGGACGACGTCGTGGCCGTGGGTGACGTCGCCGGCGAAGCCGACCGTCCACGTGGAGGCGTCGACGTGGATCCAGCGCTGCGCCACCCGTTCCTCTCCGTCGCCCGGCATGTGCACGGTGTGGCCGAGGGCGATGCCGCACCGTACGTGTGATGCCTGTCCGTTGAGCGGCCACGTCTGTTTGAGGGTGGTGTCGCGCTCGCGCCAGTCGACCTCGGTGTTGATCGTCAGCGAGGGGCCGCCCGCGGTCAGCGTCAGATCCTGGGTGAAGACGGAGCAGCCGTTTCCGCGGCGTACCCGCACCGTGGCCACCAGCGGCCCGCTCGCGAGAAGTTCGACGTCCTGTGCGTGGATCAGGACCCGGCGTGTACGGTCGCTGCCGAGCGCGAGTGTGCGGGCCGGGTCGGCGACCGGCTCGTCACGGTGGAGTTCCAGCAGATTTCCACGGCCGCCGGGGGCGATGGCATCGTGACCCGTGGCCGGGTCGACGAGGGAGCGCACGAGACCGTCGCCGTCGATGGTGACGCGCACCAGGCCGTTGTCGAGGACGCGGTGGCCCTCGCGGGTGCGGCGGGCCGTGACCGGTGCCGTGCCGTCCAGTGCGACGCCCACCGGGCCGCTGCCGTGGGCGGGCGCCTCGGCGAGCACCGCACGCCGCCCGTCGGGCAGACTCTGGGCGATGACGGCGCCGTCGACCACGCCGTCCAGCAGGACGACTTCGCGGCGGGCGAACGGTGCCGCGTTGTGCGCGGCGACGTCCCCGCCCGGCCCGAGCGCGCGGTGGGCGATCCGGGTGAGCCGGCGCGCTGCCTGGTGGTGCGCATCCTCGGCGTCCTGGCGGGCGCGGGCGACCGCGGCGCCGGCGAGGACGTCATGGCTCTGCTGAGTGAGCACCGACTTCCAGATGCGGTTCAGTGCGTCGTACGGATAGGGAATGCCGCGCCGCACCGCTGCCGTGGCCGACCACAACTCCACCTCATGGAGCAGCACCTCGCACATCCGGTTGCCTCGTTTGGTGCGCGCCTGGCTGCTGTACGCGCCCGCGTGCGGGGCGAGGTCGAGGGCGCCGCGCGTCCTGGCGCCGACATCTGTGTCGTGTGCGGGGTGCAAGGTGTGTGACGGCGGGCCGTCCAGATCCGCAAGGCGGCGGGCCCGCTCCAGCGTGGCGCGGTCGGGGTTGCGCAGGGTGTGCAGGGACCGGGCAGAGGCGTCGTCGCTGCCGGGGCCGGCCGCACGGCCCGTGAGACGGGTGAGCATGGCGGTCCCGTCGATGCCCTCCCAGGTGAAGGTTGACCGCGACCGCGACGCGTCCCGTCGGGAGACCAGCAGCCAGTGCGCGCCCGCGGCCTTGGCGATCTGTGGCAGGGCCGGTGAGACGCCGTCCGTGTCGGTCAGCCAGACACCGTCGCTGTCGGCGCCGAACTCGCCGCGGAGAAAGCGGCGACCGTGCACGAACTGCCGTACCAGCGACTCCGATCCGGCAAGTTCGGTGTCGGCCTGCGCCCAAAGGCCGCCGACGGGCAGCCAGGCGCCGTCGGCGACCATCTTGCGCAGTCGCTCGAAAACATGCGGCTCGTGCTGTTTCATCCAGGCGTAGTGCTGCACCGCGGGCGCGACGGAGACGAATCCGGGGTACTCGTCGGCAAGCGCGGCGAGCGTGCTGAAGTCACGGGCGCAGGCACGGACCGCCTCGTGCAGGGGCACGGCGCCGAGCGGGGCGGGTGCGCTCTCTCCCACCACAAGGGTGGGGCGGTTCGACGGTTCAACGGCGCGGGCGAGTTCGGGCGCGAGCACGGCGCATGCGGCGGAGGCGGTGCGGCCGACGGCACGCGGGTCGACGGCGTCCATCGCGCGCTCCAGGGCGTCGCGGATGCGGGCCGCGCGCGGTACGTCGTCGGACAGCGAGCGCCGCAGTCGGCGCAGCGCCCTTATGTCGTGCGACAGCTGCCACACCGCCTCGTCGCGCACGGCGAGGTCGGCACGGCCCACCCGCAGCGGCAGGGCATCGGCTTCGGCCGCGGCGACGGAGGCCTCGACGAAGAGTCGTACGTCGTCGCCTCCCTGAGCGCGCCCGGCGACGAGGACCGGGTCCGGATGCGGGGCGCCCAGTCCTCGCAGCGGCGCTCCGTACGCGTCGCGGACGAGCGCCTGCGGCCTGGCGCCTTCCCCGCCGCCCAGGTCGAGGACCGCCTCGACGCGACGGCCCGCCCAGCGCTTCGGCACGGTCGCCCGGAGCGTGAACCAGGTGGTTGACCATGGCCGCCCCCATGTGTCGCCCACGGAGAACGGTTCGTAGTCGGCGCGCAGGGCGACAGGTGCCGGCACAGGCTCGCCCGGCAGATGCCAGGCGCCGACATCGAGAGGAATGCGGAGCGGGTACAGCGCCGGTCGCAGCCTTTGGGCGAGGAATACGGCTATGCGCTCTTCGAGCATGGGCGGCCCCCTTCGCGTCCAGCCAGTAACCGCTATGTAAAACCAAGTGTGTTATCAAGTCAACGCTTCGCACCGGCTCCCTCGAATTGCAGATGAGAGCCGGGGGTATTTCTTTTGTCAGGGGAATTAGATTCCAGATCCGGGGCCGCCTGTAAAGAAAGGGATTGACGTTTCGGGTATGCGAACACGCCGAGAGCACACCCAGTGGGTGTGCT
>NZ_JBSFMM010000315.1:0-10308 GCF_053599555.1 Streptomyces sp. NPDC000941 | reverse complement strand
CGTGGGCTCCTCCGACCGCGGCCTCGGCGGCCGCGCCGCGCATCGCCCGGGCGAGGTCGGCCGCCGCGGCGGCGCCGACGCCGGGGATGGCGGTGACCACGACCGCGTCGCACGCGTCGTCGGCGAGGGCCGCGGCGAGGGCTCGCCGGAAGTCGCCGGGGGCGGCGGCCGTGGTCAGGTCGCGGGGCGGCAGCGGGCGCAGCCCGTCGGTGAGGCAGGCGTCGTAGGTGAGCAGCCCCAGGGAGTCGGAGTTGCCCAGGATGGCGATGCGCGGGCCGCCGGGGAGAGGCTGGGAGGCGAGCAGCAGCCCGGCGTCGACGAGCTCGGTGACCGTATCGACCCGGATGACGCCCGCCTGCCGCAGCAGGGCGGAGACGGTGGCGTCCGGGATGCCGGGGGCGGGTACGGCGTGGCCGGTGGGGGCGCTGCCGCTGTGGCGGGCGCCCTTGACGACCACGACCGGTTTGACCGCGGCCGTGCGCTTGGCGAGCCGGGTGAACTTGCGGGGGTTGCCGATGGACTCGAGGTACATCAGGGCGACGTCGGTCCGCGGGTCGTCGTACCAGTACTGCAGGACGTCGTTGCCGGAGACGTCGGCGCGGTTGCCCGCGGAGATGAAGGTGGAGACCCCGGCGGTCCCCGCGCCGCGCAGGTCGAGCCCTGACAGCAGCGCGATGCCTATCGCCCCGGACTGGGTGAACAGGCCGAGCCGCCCGGGGGCGGGCAGCCGCGGCGAGAGGGAGGCGTTCAGCCGCACGCCGTCGGCGGTGTTGATGACGCCGAAGGCGTTGGGGCCGATGATCCGCATGCCGTAGGTGCGCGCCTGGCGGACCAGCTCGCGCTGCCGGTCGCGGCCCTCCGGCCCGCTCTCCGCATAGCCGGCGGAGACCACGACGAGGCTCTGGACGCCGCTGTCGCCGCAGTCCGCGACCACCGAGGGCACCTGGGCGGCGGGGACGGCGACGACGGCGAGGTCGACCGGGCCGTCGATCTCGTGGATCGAGCGGTGGGCCGGGACGCCCTCGGGGTCCAGCCGGTCCTGTTCTCCGGGAAAGGCTCGGTTGACGGCGTACACGCGCCCGCTGAACCCGCCGTCGAGGAGGTTGCGCAGCACGGTGCGGCCGACGCCGCCCGGGGCGCGCCCGGTGCCGATGACGGCGACGGAGCCGGGGGCGAGCAGCCGCTGTACGGAGCGGGCCTCGGCGCGCTGCTCGCGGGCGCGCATGACGGCCAGGGAGCGGTCGGTGGGTTCGAGGTCGAACTCCAGGCGGACGACGCCGTCCTCGAAGCTGCGCTTCTGGGTGTAGCCCGCGTCCGTGAACACCTTGATCATCTTGGTGTTGGCGGGCAGCACCTCGGCGGCGAAACGGCGGATCCCGCGCTCGCGGGCGACCGCGGCGATGTGCTCGAGGAGGGCGGAGGCCACCCCGCGGCCCTGGTGGGCGTCCTGAACGAGGAAAGCGACCTCGGCCTCGTCGGCCGGCGCCGTCGAGGGCAGGCCGTGGCCGTCGATCCGGTCGTAGCGGACGGTGGCGATGAACTCGTCCCCGACCGTGGCGGCCAGGCCCACCCGGTCGACGTAGTCGTGGTGCGTGAAGCGGTGCACGTCGCGGTCGGAGAGCCGGGGGTAGGGCGCGAAGAAGCGGTAGTACTTGGACTCGTCCGAGACCCGCTCGTAGAAGCTGACCAGGCGCTGCGCGTCATCGGCTGTGATGGGGCGGATCCGGGCGGTGCCACCGTCGCGGAGCACCACATCGGCCTCCCAGTGGGCCGGGTAGGCGTGGGTGTCGGACGGCTGCCGCATGCGGCCAAGACTACGGCCCGGGCGGACATGGGTCCGGACGTCCGAATGGCGGACACCCTTGCGTTACGGGGAGGTGTCGAGGGAAAGTCCATAATCGGACCTGTACGGGCATGGCCGGGCCTACTCGGACACCGTTCCGGACAGACCCAGACACGCACCCTCGTATGATATTGGTCTAGACAACGGCAACCCCGCACCTGAAGGGCAACACCATGGCTGAGCGCCGCGTCAACATCGGCTGGGCCGAGGGCCTGCACGCCCGCCCCGCGTCGATCTTCGTCCGGGCGGCCACCGCCGCCGGCGTCCCCATCACGATCGCCAAGGCGGACGGCACCCCGGTCAACGCCGCTTCCATGCTCGCCGTGCTCGGCCTGGGCGCCCAGGGCGGCGAGGAGGTCGTCCTGGCCTCCGCGTCGGACGACGCGGAGGTCGCGCTCGACCGCCTGGCCAAGCTGGTCGCGGAGGGGCTGGAGGAGCTTCCGGAGACCGTCTGACTGGCTCCGCCCGATAAATTCACACGGCGCGGCCGCGGTGACCCATGACAGGGGACCGCGGCCGCACTGTTTATCCAACGCAGCACGGGGATGAATACGGGGGCGGCGCAATACCGGGCGGCACAATACGGGAACGCGAAATGCGCGGCCGCGGAAATCCACGGCCGCGACACACCGGCGGTAATTCTTAGAAGTTGTATACGGGGCCGCTGTTAATTCCGGACGCCCGCCGTGTTTACGGAATGTTTCGAACTCCTCACACGGACGGGGCGACGCAGCCGGTATTCCGACATCGAGCGCTCGGCATGCGCCGCGGCCAGCGCCCGCGCACGGTCGGCGTCGCCGCGCGCCACCGCGTCGACCAGCGCGCCGTGCTCGTCCCAGGACGCCACGGCCCGCAGCGAGAAGTCGGAGCGCAGTGCGGTGCCCGGGGCGGACAGCCCCGGCCTGTGGGCCGGTTCCACCGCATACACCCAGGCGATCTTGCGCCTCAGCTGCACCAGCAGCCCGGCCAGGCTCGGACTGCCGGAGGCCTGGGCCAACGTCTCGTGGAACCAGTCGCCGAGCGGCCGCAGCTCGCCCAGCTGCCCGCGCCGGGCCCGCTCCTGGCCGAGCCTGACCAGGCCGCGCAACACCTTCAGATGCGCCTCGCTGCGCCGCTGGGCGGCCCGGGCGGCCCCCAGGGGCTCCAGCAGCGCGCGGATGTCCAGCAGGTCGGCGGCCTCCCGCTCGGACGGCTGCGCGACGCATGCGCCCGCGTGTCTGCGGGTGGTCACAAAGCCTTCCGACTCCAGGGTGCGCAGCGCCTCGCGCACGGGCACGCGCGAGACGCCGTAGCGCCGGGCGAGGAATTCCTCGATCAGCCGGCTGCCGGGCGCGAAGGTGCCGGAGACGATGTCGTCGCGGATCGCCGTACACACCGCGTGCGCCGAAATCCGGCGACCGCCCGGCATCGCGGTCGTATCGCCGCTCACTTCCGGTCCCGCATTGTTGAACCTCCGCCTTAATCTCCGCGAAACGCAGCCGATTGACGCGTGTTCAGCGACTCTATTCTAAACAGCCGGAATTTCCGATGGGCGCGGAGATTTCATGGATATTTTTGGCCAGGCGGCCAGACGGCCGGGTGCCCATGCGAGTACGCCGAAGGCCCCGGTCCGCGGGACCGGGGCCTTCGGGAGGTGTGCGAGGGCGTGGTCAGAGGTTCACGCCGTGCGAGCGCAGGTAGGCGACGGGGTCGATGTCCGAGCCGTAGTCGGGGCTGGTGCGGGCCTCGAAGTGCAGATGCGGGCCGGTGACGTTGCCCGTGGCGCCGGACAGGCCGATCTGCTGGCCGGGGGTGACCGTCTGGCCGACGGAGACGCCGATGGACGACAGGTGGCCGTACTGGGTGTAGGTGCCGTCGTTCATCTTGATCACGATGTTGTTGCCGTACGCACCGCCCCAGCCGGCCTCGACGACGGTGCCGGAGCCGACGGAGTGCACCGAGGTGCCGGACGATGCATGGAAGTCCACCCCGGTGTGGGTGCCGGAGGACCACAGGCCGCTGGACGCCTGGTAGCTGGTGGAGACATACGAGCCGGTGACCGGCGGCACGAACGTGTTCAGCCGCTTGCGCTCGGCCTCGCGCGCCGCGCGCTCCTTGGCCTCGCGTTCCTGCTTGGCCTTCTTGGCGGCCGCCTCGGCCTTGCGCTTCGCCTCGGCCGCCTGACGCGCGGCCTCCTTGCGGGCCTGGGCCTCGGCCTGCGCCTTGGCGGCGGCCTCCTCGGCGGCGCTCTGCTGGCTCTCCGCCTGGGCCTGGACCTGGTCGGCAAGCTGGTCGTCCATGGCGACCGCCTGGCGCAGCCCGGTGTCCTCAAAGCCGCGCGGGTCGTCCGACGCCGCGAGGGCGGGGGCGGCGAAGCCGGCGACCACGCCGGAGGCGGCCAGCGTGGCTATGCCCGCGAGGTTGGCGTTGGAACGGGTGGTGCGGGGGGCCCGGGTGGGGCGGCGGTGCTTCCCGGCGGTACGGGTGAACGCCATGGTCCGGCGCACTCCTTTCCTTCCTCTCGCCTACCGGGTTAGCTGACGGGTTCGGAGCAGGAAGGTCTCCTACGGGCCCCTCCCCCACGCGGGGAAGGCGTCCGATTCACCCCTGGGGATCACCCGTCCGGCGCCGCGGGCGGCGACGGGCGAGGTTGGGTCCCCGGCTCCCCTGGCTCGCGCCGTACGGGGACTCGGCGATGGTTGCCCGTGCCGCGGATGCGGCGTGTCTCGGGCGGACAACCGAACTGACGCTAAGCGTGATCGCATTCGTTCACCAAACGGTTCCGCTTTTTTGTTGGTTTCCCCACAGACACGATCACCCAGACGGGCAATCTCTGCCATAAAGCGGACGAAACGATCGAGGAAACGACCGGCAAAAAGAGACCCTGGCGCCTGAAGCGGCGCCAGGGTCCTTGCGGCGACGGCCCGTTGCTCCCTGGTCGGGTCGGTCCGTCGGCCTGTCGATCTGTCAGCTCGTCGGTCTGTTGACCTGTCAGCCCTGGATGACGCGCACCTCGCCGATGCCGAGCGCCTTGACCGGCTCCTCGATCTGCGAGGCGTCACCGACGAGCACCGTGACCAGCCGGTCGGTCGGGAAGGCGCTCACCACCGCGGCGGTCGCCTCCACCGTGCCGGTCTCCGCGAGGCGCGCGTACAACTGCGCCTGGAAGTCGTCCGGCAGATGCTGCTCGACCTGGTCGGCGAGCGTGCCCGCGACGGCGGCCGCCGTCTCGTACTTCAGCGGGGCCACCCCGACCAGGTTCTGCACGGCGACATCGCGCTCGGCGTCCGTCAGGCCCTCCTCCTTCAGCGTGCCCAGCACCTTCCACAGGTCCTCCAGGGCGGGGCCGGTGACCTCGGTGGCCACCGAGCCGCTGATGGCCAGCAGCGAGGCGCCCGTGGCCCCTCCGGAAGCGTCCGGAGCCGCGGAGCGGAGCACCTGGCCGAAGGCCCGCACACCGTACGTGTAGCCCTTCTCCTCGCGTAGCACGCGGTCGAGCCGGGAGGTGAGGGTGCCGCCCAGGCAGTAGGTGCCCAGCACCTGGGCGGGCCAGACCCGGTCGTGGCGGTCGGCGCCGATCCGGCCGATGAGCAGCTGGGTCTGCACCGCGCCCGGCCGGTCGACGATGATCACGCGGCCGGTGTCGTCGGCGGTGATCGGCGGCATGGGGCGGGACTCGGCGGCGCCGCCCGTCCAGGCGCCGAGGGATTCGGCCAGCGCCTTGTCGAGGTCGACGCCGGTCAGGTCACCGACGACCACGGCGGTCGAGGTGGACGGGCGGACATACGTCTCGTAGAAGGCCCGCACGCCCGCGGCGTCGATGCCCTCGACGGTCTCCTGGGTGCCCTGGCGCGGCCGGGACATCCGGGCCTCGGCCGGGAACAGCTCCTTGGCCAGCGCCATCGATGCACGCCTGGCCGGGTTGGCCAGCTCGTGCGGGATCTCGTCCAGGCGGTTGCGGACCACCCGCTCGACCTCGTCCTCGGGGAAGGCGGGCGCGCGCAGCGCGTCGGCCAGCAGGCCGAGCGCCTTGGGCAGCCGGGAGACCGGGACCTCCAGGGACACCCGGACGGCGGGGTGGTCGGCGTGGGCGTCCAGGGTGGCGCCGCAGCGCTCCAGCTCGGCTGCGAACTCCTCGGCGGTGTGCTTGTCGGTGCCCTCGGACAGGGCGCGGGCCATGATCGTGGCGATGCCGTCGAGCCCGGCCGGCTCGGCGTCCAGCGGGGCGGCGAGGTTGATCTCCACGGCGACGACCTGCTGGCCGGGGCGGTGGCAGCGCAGCACGGTCAGCCCGTTGGCCAGCTCGGTGCGCTCGGGGGCCGGGAAGGCCCACGGCCTGGCGGCACCCGCCTGCGGCTGCGGGTGGAAGGTCATGGTGGTGGCGGCGTCACTCACTGGGCCGACTCCCCTTCTGCGTCGTTGTCGTCGGCTGCTGCGTCGTGGTCGCCGTCGGCCTCGGCGTCGGCCTGCTCGGCGCCCTGGACCGGCTCGTAGACCAGTACCGCGCGGTTGTCGGGGCGCAGCCTGGCCTGGGCCACGGCCCGCACCTCCTCGGCCGTCACCTGCAAGACGCGCGACACGGCGGTCAGCGCCAGCTGCGGGTCGCCGAACAGCACCGCGAAACGGCACAGCTCGTCGGCCCGGCCGCCGACGGTGGCCAGCCGGTCCAGCCACTCGCGCTCCAGCTGGGCCTGGGCGCGCTCCATCTCCTCCGGGGTCGGCCCCTCCTCGGCGAACCGGGCCAGCTCCTCGTCGACGGCGGCCTCGATGTCGGGGACCTCCACGCCGGCGGAGGTCTTCACGTCCAGCCAGCCGAGCGAGGGGGCGCCGGACAGCCGCAGCAGGCCGAAGCCCGCGGCCACCGCCGTACGGTCCCGCCGCACCAGGCGGTTGTGCAGGCGGGAGGACTCCCCGCCGCCCAGGACGGTCAGCGCCAGGTCGGCGGCGTCGGCCTCGCGGGTGCCGTCGTGCGGCAGTCGGTAGGCGGCCATCAGGGCGCGGGCCGGGACCTCTTCCTCGACGACCTCGCGCAGCTGGCCGCCGATCACGTCCGGCAGGGTGCCGTCGCGGGGCGGGCGCTTGCCGTCGTGGGAGGGGATGGTGCCGAAGTACTTCTCGATCCAGGCCAGGGTCTGCTCGGGGTCGATGTCGCCCACGACCGCCAGCACCGCGTTGTTCGGCGCGTAGTACGTGCGGAAGAACTCGCGGGCGTCCTCCAGGGAGGCCGCGTCCAGGTCGGCCATCGAGCCGATCGGGGTGTGGTGGTACGGGTGGCCCTCGGGGTAGGCCATGCCGACCAGGCGCTCGAAAGCCGTGCCGTACGGCACGTTGTCATAGCGCTGGCGGCGCTCGTTCTTGACGACGTCGCGCTGGTTCTCCAGGCTCTCCTCGTCCAGCGCGGTCAGCAGCGACCCCATACGGTCGGCCTCGAGCCACAGCGCCAGCTCCACCTGGTGGGTCGGCATGGTCTCGAAGTAGTTGGTCCGCTCGAAGCTGGTCGTCCCATTGAGCGAGCCGCCGGCGCCCTGCACCAGCTCGAAGTGGCCGTTCCCCGTGACCTGCGCCGAGCCCTGGAACATCAAGTGCTCGAAAAGGTGAGCCAGACCCGTACGCCCCTTGACTTCGTGGCGCGAGCCGACGTCGTACCACAGGCAGATTGCCGCGACCGGGGTCAGGTGGTCCTCGGAGAGCACCACCCGCAGGCCGTTGGCCAGCCGGTGCTCGGTCGCTGTCAGGCCGCCGGAGCCGGCTTGTTCCGTGGCCGTGTGACCCATGGGCATGTACGTCCCTTCGATCGCGTGATGGAGCGCGTGCGAGCCGCTTGAAGTGCGGTCCTGTCACTGTATGCAAGCGCACCGACATCTGGCGAAGTTCCCGCCGGGGAATCTCTCGGAGGGGGCGTTGTCAGTAGCCCGTTCCACACTTGTCGGTGGCCCGGTCCACAATGGTCGGCGTCAGATCCCGCCTCGGCAGTTGAAGGAGCCGCAAGCGCGATGGCCCGCCGCAGCACAAAAACCCCTCCGCCGGACGATTTCGAGGAGCGCATTCTCGACATCGACGTCGTCGACGAGATGCAGGGCTCCTTCCTCGAGTACGCGTACTCGGTGATCTACTCGCGCGCCCTGCCAGACGCCCGGGACGGGCTCAAGCCGGTGCACCGGCGCATCCTCTACCAGATGAACGAGATGGGCCTGCGGCCCGAGCGCGGCTTCGTCAAGTGCGCCCGGGTCGTCGGCGAGGTCATGGGCAAGCTGCACCCCCATGGCGACGCGTCGATCTATGACGCGCTGGTGCGTATGGCCCAGCCCTTCTCGATGCGGGTGCCGCTGGTCGACGGCCACGGCAACTTCGGGTCCCTGGGCAATGACGACCCGCCCGCGGCGATGCGCTACACCGAGTGCCGGATGGCCTCGGCGACATCGCTGATGACCGAGTCGATCGACGAGGACACCGTCGACTTCGCGCCGAACTACGACGGCAGCGAGCAGGAACCGCTGGCGCTGCCCGCCGCCTACCCCAACCTGCTGGTCAACGGGGCGTCCGGGATCGCGGTCGGCATGGCGACCAACATGGCCCCGCACAACCTGGGCGAGGTGATCGCCGCCGCCCGCCATCTGATCAGGCACCCGGGCGCGGACCTGGACGCCCTGATGCGGTTCGTACCGGGCCCCGACCTGCCGACCGGCGGCCGGATCGTGGGCCTGGGCGGCGTCCGGGACGCGTACGAGAAGGGGCGCGGCACCTTCAAGATCCGCGCCACGGTCTCGGTGGAGGACGTGACGGCGCGCCGCAAGGGCCTGGTCGTCACCGAACTGCCGTTCACGGTCGGCCCCGAGAAGGTCATTTCGAAGATCAAGGACCTGGTCGGCTCGAAGAAGCTGCAGGGCATCTCGGACGTCAAGGACCTCACCGACCGCCAGCACGGTCTGCGCCTGGTCATCGAGATCAAGAACGGCTTCAACCCCGAGGCCGTGCTGGAGCAGCTCTACAAGCTGACGCCGATGGAGGAGTCCTTCGGCATCAACAATGTCGCGCTGGTGGACGGCCAGCCGCTGACGCTGGGGCTCAAGGAGCTGCTGGAGGTCTATCTCGACCACCGCTTCGATGTGGTGCGGCGGCGCAGCGAGTTCCGGCGCAGCAAGCGGCGGGACCGGCTGCACCTGGTCGAGGGGCTGCTGGTCGCCCTGCTCGACATCGACGAGGTCATCCGCATCATCCGCTCCAGTGAGAACGCGGCGCAGGCGAAGCAGTCCCTGATCGCCCGTTTCGAGCTCTCCGAGGTCCAGACGCAGTACATTCTGGACACTCCGCTGCGCCGGCTGACCAAGTTCGACCGGATCGAGCTGGAGTCGGAGCGCGACCGCCTCAAGTCGGAGATCGAGGAGCTGACCCGGATCCTGGATTCGGACACCGAACTGCGCAAGCTGGTGTCGGCGGAACTGGCCCAGGTGGCCAAGAAGTTCGGCACGCCGCGGCGCACGGTACTGCTGGAGTCGGCGGACGCCCCGGTGACCGCGGTGCCGCTGGAGGTCGCCGACGACCCGTGCCGGGTGCTGCTGTCCTCCACCGGCCTGCTGGCCCGCACGGCCAACGGGGAGCCGTTCCCCGGCGAGGGCCAGGCCAAGCGCACCAAGCACGATGTGATCCTCTCGGCGGTCCCGGCCACGGCCCGCGGGGACCTGGGGGCGGTGACCTCGACCGGACGACTGCTACGGCTCACCGTGGTAGATCTGCCGATACTCCCCGAGACGGCCGGCGCGCCGAACCTGGCGGGCGGGGCTCCGATCGCGGAGTTCCTGTCGCTGGAGGACGGCGAGGAGCTGATCTGCCTCACCACGCTCGACGAGTCCTCACCGGGGCTCGCGATCGGCACGGAGCAGGGCGTCGTCAAGCGCGTGGTCCCCGACTATCCCGCCAACAAGGACGAGTTGGAGGTCATCGGCCTCAAGGAGGGCGACCGGATCGTCGGCGCGGTGGAGCTGCGTACGGGCGAGGAGGACCTGGTCTTCATCACCGACGACGCGCAGTTGCTGCGCTATCCGGCGAGCCAAGTACGGCCACAGGGCCGCCCGGCGGGTGGCATGGCCGGTATCAAGCTGGGCGCAGGAGCGAAGGTGATCTTGTTCACGGCCGTCGACCCGGCGGTCGACGCGGTGGTGTTCACGATCGCCGGCTCGCGCGGCACCCTCGACGACTCGGTGCAGCAGTCGGCCAAGCTCACTCCGTTCGACCAGTACCCGCGCAAGGGCCGGGCCACCGGCGGGGTGCGCTGCCAGCGGTTCCTGAAGGGCGAGGACTACCTGGTCCTGGCCTGGGCGGGCGCGACACCGGCCCGCGCGGCCACCTCGGCCGGCACCCCGGTGCCGCTGCCGGAGCCCGACCCGCGCCGCGACGGCTCGGGGGAGCCGCTCGCCAAGCCGGTGACGGTGGTCGCCGGGCCGGTGTAGCCCGGCCGCCGGCCCCGATACAGCGGCCGAAGCGGCCGG
>NZ_JBSFMM010000314.1:0-10335 GCF_053599555.1 Streptomyces sp. NPDC000941 | reverse complement strand
CCGCCACCGCGGCTGGTGGCAGGCGCCGGAGCCGAGTGTTCAGCGGTGCTGGACCCGCTGCCAGGCGTCGAGCAGCCGGGCGGCCGAGCCACCGATCGGCCCGACGGCGTCCGCGAGGGTGGCGGGATCGGGCAGGTGCGCCGCGTTCACGGCGGCGACCGCCGCGCCCGCGTCGTCGATGGTGGCCGAGCAGACCGCCAGCAGATAGTCCGGCACGGTCAGCTCGGGGTCGGTGCAGCCCACCAGCGGGGTGCCGACGGCGGCGACCAGCGGGAACACCGTCCCGGGGATGCCGATGGCCGCCTCGGCGCGCGCGGAAGCCGTGACCGACGGGACGCTGCTGATCTCGTACCGGTCCCACAGACCGCGGTCCTCGCGCGGATGCAGACCGACCAGGATCCGCTTGCCCGCCGCGGCGAGCTTTTCCGCACTGGCCAGCAGCAGTTCCGTGCCCGGGGCCGCGTCTCCGGTGGCGTCCGGGTGGGTGACGCTGGTCAGGACGAGCACCAGACCGGGCTCCGGTCGGCGCGCCGGAAGGCCGTCGGTCTGCGGTGAACCGACCGCCCGGATCGGCCGCCGCGTCCCGAGGTACTGGGCGAACGCCCGCCCCTCGGCGGGCGAGGAGGCGGTCAGCAGCCGCAGCCGCGGACGCAGCTCCCGGGCACGGGGCGCCTCGACCGGCTTCTGATAGGCCAGGGCGCTCGCGGCCGGCGGGAGCCGCCGCAGCCGGGCCGCGCAGTCCGCCGGCCAGTCACCGGCCCCCGTGACGACGAGCAGATCCGCCTCCGGGGCGTCGGCCGGCGTGGCGACCGGGACCGGGTCCCCCGGGGTGATCTGGGTGTAGTCCGGCACCAGCTGGGTCAGTTGCCAGCCGCGCCGCGCCACCTCCGCGAGCAGCGGCTTGACGTGGTACGTACCCCAGGGCTCATTGGTGGCCACCAGGACCCGAAGCGGCCTGCCGTGCGCGGGTCCGGCGGCCACGGCCACGTCCGCGCCGCCGAGCACCAGCCCCGCGGCTCCTCCCAAGACCCCGCCGAGCATGGCGCGGCGTGACACCTGAAGTCCGTTCATGACCGGCACAGTAGCCGCGTGGCCCGAGCGATCAAGGCGACGGCGTGTGAACACCTCCGGAACACGCGCCATCGCCCTCACCAGGTCGGCCACCGGTCAACGCAGGCGCCGGTCAACGCAGGCGCCGGGGCGCTCAGACACGGGTGCGCAGCCTGATCACGGTGCCGTCCGTGTCGGTCTGCATCTGCACCACATCGCACAGCATGCGCACCCCCCACAGCCCGAACGCGGGCTCCGAGTCGGCCGGCGGGGTGAAGCCCCACAGCGCGTCCGGGTACCAGTGGCCGGGGCCGGAGATCTCGCTGACCAGGTCGCCGTTGTCGGTCCATATCCGCAGGGCGGCGGGCGCGCGCCCGCGCCGGGCGGCGGTGGTGGCCACCTCGGCCACGCCGGCGACCATGTCCCGCAGCGCGTCCCCCGTCAGCCCATGGCGGCCGGCCCGCTCGGTGGTGAAGACGCGCAGGGCGTCCAGATCCGCCGTGTTGATCGGCATCGTCTCGGCCAGCCGAGGGGCGCGGGGGAGCGGCCGGCGGTCGCAGGTGGCGATGAACGGGCCCGGGGCGGTGTACGCCTCGCTGGTGCGCGGCCCGTGTCCGTCGATCATCTCGGGGTGGGTCTGCCGCGCGTAGTCAAGGATCTGGGGAGGCAGCGCCTGCTCGTCGTAGCAGCAGATCACCCGCGCCCCGGAGTCGCTGAACGCCGCGTTGACGATGGACTCGTAGCGCGCCCACTCCAGGACCTCGAGCGGGGTGCGCCCCTGCCACACCGGCTCGGCCACCAGCCGGGCCCGGCGGGGCTTCTCGGCCTTGATGTACGCGTTGTACGCGGCGATGGTCCGCACCGGGTGCTGATACCAGTGGAGCGCGTCCTCGAACTGCACCGACGAGGCGTCCTGGCCCAGGGCATCGCGCAGCGCGTTGATATTCGACTTGGAGGCGACCACGGCGACCGCGTCGTCGGCTTCGAGACCGGCGCGCAGGAAGGGCACACCGACCGAGACCACCTCCTCCTCGTCGCGGTAGAGGAATCCACGGTGCACCATGGAGTCGCGGTGCTCCGCGACCCCACTGCTCTGGCCGGTCATAGGGCCTCCCTCGCGCTGCGCCGAAAAATCGCACACGGATCCGCGACTCAAGAAGTCGGGGACGGTGTGATGCGCAGTCTGCCACCCTCGCCCGTGCGCCGCACGGGGGCCCTCAACATCGAACAATGGCTGAACGCAACGGTGTTGCGCGAGGAAGGGGCCCGGGTGGAGAGTCGGCCGAGGCGTGGCGGCGGCACGTGGACGCGACTTGGGGGGTGGCATAGCATCCCCGGCGTGACACAGCTGAAGTACGTCAACGCCAATGGACTTGAGTTCGGCTATTTCGAAGCCGGGCCGACGGACGCGCCGTTGGCGCTCTGCCTGCACGGCTTCCCCGACACCGCGCACACGTGGCGCCATCTGCTCCCCGCCCTCGGCGACGCGGGCTACCACGCCGTCGCCCCCTTCCTGAGAGGCTATGCGCCCACCGGTGTACCCGCCGACGGCGCGTACCAGGCCGGTGCGATCGCCGCCGATGCCAACGCGCTGCACGACGCGCTCGGCGGCGGCGACGACGCCGTGCTCATCGGACACGACTGGGGCGCGATCGCCACCTACGGCGCCACCGCCCACTCCCCGCAGCGCTGGCGGCGGGCGGTCACCATGGCCGTTCCCCCGCTGGGCGGGGTGCTGCCCGACTTCTTCGGCTTCGACTACGGCCAGTTCAAGCGCTCGTTCTACATCTTCCTGTTCCAGACGCCGCTGGCCGAGGCGGGGGCCGCGGCGCACGACATGGCGCTGATCGACGGCCTGTGGCGCGACTGGTCGCCGGGCTACCACCACGCCGAGCAGGACATCGCGCACGTCAAGGAGAGCCTGCGGGAGCCGGCCAACCTCGAGGCCGCCATCGGCTACTACCGCGCCCTGTTCGACCCCTCGCGCCACCTGGAGAAGTACGCCGCCGAGCAGGAGGCCGTCACCAGGACCGGGGAGCGGCCCACCCTCTACCTGCACGGCACGGCCGACGGATGCATCGGCGCCGACGTGGTCGGCAGCGCGAAGGACCACCTCCCGCCCGGTTCGCGCGTCGACCTGGTCGAGGGGGCGGGACACTTCCTTCACCTGGAGCGGCCCGAGGCCATCAACCGGGAGATCCTGGCCTGGCTGGCCGAGTAAGGCCCGGTAAGGCCCTTTCAGAGCCGGGCGAGCCTCGGCCACATGAGGCGACAGCGGTACCCGCGGCGGATCCGGTATACCGGGTCCGCCGCACGGTTTACCGCCGCTATACCGCCGCTACCCCGCCCTCTTCGATGCTGGACACATCGCTACAGCCGCCCGGTAGGGATGCGTCTGGAGAGGGCCAGTGAACGTCGACCAGCAACACCAACAGCACACCGAGCACGATGCCCTCTACGCCTGGAGCACCTACCAGGTCTCCGGTGGAGTGGAAGGATCCGGACCGAGCGGCACCTGCCGCGCGGAGAAGACCGCACGCGCCTGCCTCGAAGCGGCGCTACAGGCCGCGGCGGTCCACTCGGACGTCTACTCCTGGGGGCAGCTCAGCCGGGTACGGGCGGAGATCGATCTGCCCTTCCACCTGTGGTCCCGTGCCCCGCTCGCCTGGGCCGAGCCGGGGCCGCGGGAGACGGTCACCTGGCGGCCCGGTCTGGCGCCGCACGGACAGTGACACGTAACGGCAGCGGTGAGGCGGTGGCAGTGCTCGTGGCAGGGGAATTCGGGATGAACAGCAGCGGGGCCGGCATCGGGCTCAGGACACCGGGAATACGGCAGCACACCGGACACGGCCACCATCAGGGGCGTGAGGCGAATCCGGCCCGGGTCTACAACTATCTCGTCGGCGGCAAGGACAACTACCTCGCCGACTACGAGCAGGCCCAGCGCTTTCTGAAAGTCGCCCCCGAGGTCAGGGACACCGCGCTGTCCAACCGCCGATTCCTGGCCCGCGCCGTGAGCCAGGTGGCCGGTGACGGCATCACCCAGTTCCTGGACATCGGCGCGGGCCTGCCGGTGACCCCGAATGTGCACGAGGTGGCGCAGGCGGTCAATCCACGGGCCCGGGTGGTCTACGCCGACAACGACCCGATCGCGGTGAGCCACGGACGGGCGCTGCTGACCGGCTCCGGCACCACGACGATCAGGGCCGATCTGCGCACCCCCGAGCAGATCCTCGACCACGACGAGCTGTGCCGGCTGCTGGACCCCGAGCAGCCGGTGGCGATCGTGCTGGCCTTCGTCCTCGACTACATCGACGACGCGGACGACCCCTGGGGACTCGTCGCCCGGCTCATGGACTGGGCCGCGCCGGGCAGCTGTCTGATCCTGTCCCATGTCACCGGCGACTTCACCCAGAACCCGTACCGGGACTGGTCCGGGTTCACCGGCCCCGTCGTGTCCGGGGCGCGCGACCGGTCGCAGATCCTGGACTTCTTCACCGGGCTCGACCTCCTCGAACCCGGTCTTGTGCAGCTGCCCCTGTGGCGGCCGGGCATCGGCGCCGAGCACGACCCGTCGCGCGTCTGGGCCTACGGGGGCGTCGGCCGCAAGCCGTAACCCCGAAAAAATCAAGGACCGCGCGGTCTACGTCGCACCCAATGTGTGGATCCGCCACGGCGCACGAACCGAGCAGGTCTGAGCGTCGGAAACACGCCTCAGCGCGGGCCGGGGCCGATCTGAAGCGTCATACAGGCGGGGAAGAGCCCGCTCCAGGTGTGCCCGCGCCAGCTGTCGTAGGTGCCCGGCCGCTTCCACACGGGCAGGGCCTGATCCATGTGTGTCCGTCCCTCGGGGAACTTCCCCTGCTCCATGTACGTGAGCCCCATCTCGTACAGGGCGAACCCCTCGTGGTGGATGTTGCCCGTCCGCCGGGCGCCCTCCAGGCTCTCCCGGAAGCAGGTCAGGGCCTCCTCGGGGTGGCCGAGACCGCGGTGGGCGCGGCCGAGGTTGCCCAGGCCGATCACCTCGGCCGCGGGGTCGCCGGTCTCCCGGGCCAGGGCCAGCTGGCGCTTCTGTACGACGATGGCCTCCTCATGGAGTCCCAGTTCGCACAGCGCGTCGGCGAGGTTGCACAGGGTCCGCAACTCGCCCTCGTGATGGCCCAGTTCCCGCCAGATCTCCAGCGCCGACTCCAGACACTCCCGGACGTCGTCGTACGCGCGCTGCAGCCAGTACGCACCCGCGAGGTGGTCGAGTAACCACGCCTCGCTCTCCAGGTCGTCGAGGCGGCGCGCGGCCGAGATCGCCAGCTCGTTGACCGACTGCAGGTCCTGGGCGTGCGCCCGCGGATAGAGAAACCACTGCAGCGACTGCGCCAGCCGCACACCGAGGCGCGCCACCGGCTCCGGCCGCTCCACGGCGTAGGCGACGGCGGCCAGCAGGTTGCGGAGTTCGGCCTTCAGCCAGGCGTCCGCCTCCGCGCTGTCGCCCAGCGGGACCACGGCGCCGTCGCCGTCGACGGGGCGCGCGGGCCGGGGGCGTAGCGGATCGAGCAGGGTGACCGCCTGTTGGGTGGTGGCCAGGTAGCAGGACAGCCCGCGCGCCACGGCCGCCGACCGCTCGGCCTCGGAGTCCTCCTGCTCCGCGCGCTCGGTGGCGAACAGCCGGAGCAGGTCGTGCATGTGATAGCGGATCGAGTCCGGGCTCTCCAGGAGCTGTGCGTCGACCAGCCGCTCCAGCGCGCTCTCGGTCCGGCTCTCGCTCAGCCCCAGCAGCGCGGTGGCCACCGGCAGGCTCACATCCGGTCCGGGCAACGCGCCCAGCAGCCGAAACGCCCGCGCGGCGTCCAGATCGTCGGAGCGCCGGCCCTCGCGGAAGCCGTCGTAGCTGACCTGGAAGCTGGTCCGTACGGCCAGGTCGCCGAAGCTCAGCTCGTCCAGCCGGCCGCGTACGTCGGTCAGCTTGGTCACCAGCGTGCGCAGCGGCCGGCCGGGGCGGGCGGCCAGCCGGGCCCCGGCGATCCGCAGCGCCAGCGGCAGACCGCCGCACAGCCGGGTGATGGCCTCGGCCTCCTCGGGCTCGGCCCGGACCCGCTCCGCGCCGACGATCCGCTCCAGCAGCGCCACGGCCTGGTCGCGGGGGAGGATGTCCAGGTGCAGATGGGTGGCGCCTTCGAGGGTGGTGAGCATTTCGCGGCTGGTGACCAGCGCACTGCAGCCGGGCCCGGCGGGCAGCAGCGGGCGGACCTGCTCCACGGAGGCGGCGTTGTCCAGGATCACCAGCAGCCGCCGGCCCGCCGCCAGCGAGCGGAACTGGGCCGATGCCTCGTCGGTGGAGCTGGGCACGGTGGAGCCGTCCACCCCGAGGGCGCGCAGAAACCGGCCGAGCACTTCGCCGGGGTCCAGGGCTGTGAGACCCGCGGTGGCGCCGTGCAGATCGACGTAGAGCTGGCCGTCGGGGAACCGGTCGGCGAGCTGATGCGCGGCATGGATGACCAGGCTCGACTTGCCGACCCCGCCGGTGCCGTCGATGGCCGCGATCACCACCGGCCGTCCGCCCGCGCCTCCGTCGCCGCCATCGGTGGCCACGGCCCCGGAGCCGTCGCCTTCCTCGGCTTCTTCGATCAGCGTCCGTATCACCGCGATTTCGCCGTGGCGCCCGGTGAACGCGGGGCTGGCGGGCGGGAGCTGGCGGGGGCCCCGGGGGGTGCGGGCGGCCCGAGGGGGCGCGGCGGGTGTCCCCGAGCCGGAGCCGGACGCCGCCCCCTCCGCCGTACGCTCCGGCGGCATCAGGGTCTCGTCGGCGGTCAGGATCCGCTGGTGCAGCCGCTGCAGCGCCGGGGTCGGCTCGACGCCGAGCTCATCGGCCAGCGCCCCGCGCAGATCGCGGTACGCCGCCAGGGCGTCGGCCTGCCGCCCCGACCGGTACAGCGCCAGCATCTGGCGGCCGCGCAGGTCCTCGCGGAAGGGGTGTTCGGCCGTCAGGGCCTCCAGTTCGCCCAGTACGGAGGCGTGGCGGCCGCACCGCAGATCGGCCTCGATCCGGGCGTCCACGGCCTCGAGGCGGCACTCCTCGAGCCGCGTGGCCTCCGCCTCCACGGCCGGGGTCGGGGGTACGCCCTGGAATGGCGCCCCACGCCACAGCCCCAGCGCCTCGCGCAGCCGCTCGGCGGCGGCCTCGGGCGTGTCCCGGTCCAGCCCGCGCCGCCCCTCCTCGACCAGCTGCTCGAACCGGTGGGCGTCGAACTCGGCCGCCTCCACGGCGAGTCGGTACCCGTGCGCCTTGTAGCCCTGCTTGTCGGTGATCAGGACCTCACCGGACTCATCGCCCAGGGTCTGCCGCAGCCGCGACACATAGGTCTGCAGCAACTTGCCCGCGCTCTGCGGGCGACCCTCCTCACCCCACAGCTCGTCCATGAGCCGTTCGGTGGGCACGGTCCGGTTGGCATGGCACAGCAGCACCGCGAGCAGCATGCGCCACTTGGCGGGGCCGAGGGAGATCCATCGGCCGCCGTCCCACAGCTCAAGCGCCCCCAGGACCCGATACCGCACCCGTTACCTCCGAGGTCCTTGGCCCAAGCCCGGTCCCTGTCTCGTTTCGTCGATACGTCAACTCACCGCTCTGGTAACGGTTATACCTCTCCAGCGGCCGTTCCCGTGCATCATTCACCGGTCGCGGAGTACTCTCCCCCGGCCGTCGCGGGTCAAGTTGTCCGAAAACGCTCGGAGGTCCAGTGGGCCGGGCGGCTCAGCGTCCCCGGCAGCCTGGTGGTGGCGTCCCCCTTCGCCGCGTTGAGCTGGGCCTGAGTGAGGAAGACGGCTCCGGTGAGATCGGCGCCGGTCAGATCGGCGTCGCGGAAGTCCACCCCGATCAGATCCGCCGACCGCAGGTCCGCGCCGGTCAGATCGGCCGCGATGAGCAGGGCCCCGCGAAGGTTGGCGCCACGCAGATCGGCGCCCTTCAGACGAGCCCCGATGAGATCGGCCCCCCGGTGGTTCTTCTTGCGCCCCGGGACCTTGGCCCGCACCAGCTCGCCGGCGCGCACCAGCAGCGCGTTCACCTCCTGGCGCAGCGCCGCCACGTCAAGGCCGGCCAGGGACTCGGCACTGCCGCGCGTGAGGCCGTCGAGGTCCGCCAGCGCGCGGCGGAGGTCGGCGTGGACCGGGCGGGCCGGCGGCAGGGCCAGCGCTTCGGTCACATACCACAGCAGCTCGTGCAGGGCCCGCATGACGGGGAACACCTCGAACATCCGGGGCGCGGTCTCGGGGGCCTGCCGCCAGTCCCGGCCGCCGAAGGTGGTCTGGGACACCTTCTGGCCGGCTCCGAAGCAGTCGAAGACCGTGCAGCCGGAGAAGCCCCGCTCGCGCAGCTGCGCGTGGATGCCGCAGCGGAAGTCCTCCTGGAGGTTCGTACACGGCCGCCCGGCCGCCTTGTCGACCGCGAAATCTGCCGAGGCGGCGAAGGGCAGGGCGACACAGCACAGTCCGAAGCAGTTCGCGCAGTCGGCCCGCAGGGCGCGCCGGTCGGGGTCGGCCGCCGGGGTGCGGGCCGCCGGGGTGCCGGCCGAAGGGGTTTCGCGCTTGCGGGACAAGGTGCCTGATCTCCTACCGTGAGATGAGCACCGCTGTATGCCGTGCTCGGAACTGGTGTCCATTCTCCCCGAGACCTGGTCGTGCTCCGCCGGTAGTGGGGTTCCGGCCCGAACGTCTTGGTTTGAGAACCAAACCCGCTCCTCGTACGCTGCGCGTATGAAGGATCCACGGCCCTGCTCCATCGCCGACTCGCTCGCCGTGGTCGGGGAGAAGCACTCGCTGCTCGTCCTCCGCGAGGTGTTCCTCGGGGTGCGGCGCTTCGACGCCATGGTCCGCAACATCGGGGCGCCGCGCGACATCCTCGCCGCCCGGCTGCGCCGCCTGGTGGAGGCGGGGGTGCTGGAGAAGGTCCCTTACAGCGAGCGGCCCCGGCGCTTCGAGTACCGGCCCACGCAGGCGGGCTGGGAGCTCGAACCGGTGCTGCTGATGCTGATGAAGTGGGGCGACCGGCACCTCGCCGACCGGCCCCCGGTGGTGCTCGAGCACTCCTGCGGCGCCGAGTTGGAGCCGGTCGTGGTCTGCGGTGCGTGCGGGGAGCAGGCGTCCCGGGACACGCTCACCCACCGCGTCGAGGCGCCGGGATGGACCACCACAGGGCCCGAGGTCGGGTGAGCCGTGGAGGCGGGGCCTACCCCCTCCGCCCGCTGGATGACGGGCGCCTGTGTGCTGTCTCCCAGGAACTCGTACCACCGGCGCCGCAGGCAGACATAGTGGGCATCGGCCTCGACGAGGCGGAGGAAGGCGCCGACGGTCTGGCTGAGGCGCTGCTGCAGGCCGGAGTCGGTGAGCCGGCCGTCCTCGGTGAAGGCCTCATAGGCCCTGGGCAGGCTGAACATGTCGGGGTACACGCGGGTGCCGAGGTGTTCCAGGGGAACCCTCAGGGACGACAGCCCGCGGTTGGCGCCCATCATGGACGGGGAGGCGGAGACGAGCAGCCCGTGCTTGGTCCCGAACGGCTGCGGCCGGATCCGCGAGACCCAGTCGATCGCGTTCTTCAGGACGCCGGGTACGGAGGCGTTGTACTCGGGGGAGGAGATCACAAAGGCGTCGGCCCGCTCGAGCCGGTCGCGCAGCGCGAGGGCGCCCCGCGGCACACCTTCGGCGGCCTCCGCGTCGCCGTCGTACGGGGGCATGGCGAACTCGCGCATGGTGGCGAGGTCGGCGATGGCGCCGTGTTCGGTGACCAGGCGGGCCACGAGCGAGGCGAGACGGGCGTTGACGGACCCGATCCGCAGCGCGCCACCGAAGACGAGCACCCGCAGCGGGCCGGGAGCCTGGTCGTCCATGGACATGGGGCCGTTCCTCCCGTGCGTGACGAGCTTTCGTCCGGAACGCGTTTATCGTGGCACGGCCCCGGCGCCCCCGCGCGACGGCGAGGCGGGCCGGGTGATCACGCCGCGGTCGGGGCGCCAGGGGTCGTCGGGCGACGGGATCGGCAGCTTGCGTTCCGCCTGCACCTGAATCTCGTAATGGGAATCGTGGCCGGTCGCGTGCCAAGCCTGGTCGTAGACGTCCACGATGGAGCGGAAGGCCGACCCGGCGACACCGCGGCGCCGGACGAGGACGGCCAGCCAGGTGAAGAAGGCCATGACCATGGTGAGAGAGCCGACGACCATCAGGAACGGAAGTAACCCACCCATGGGGGCACCCTACGCCGGGGGCGGGGGGGCCCGCGCGCCCCCCCCCGGGGGGGAC
>NZ_JBSFMM010000313.1:0-10386 GCF_053599555.1 Streptomyces sp. NPDC000941 | reverse complement strand
GCCCAGGCCGCCCGGGCCTCCGCGCCCGCCACGTCCAGCGGGCCGCCGCCCGGCCCGAACCGGCCGGGGGCGCCGTACGTCAGCCGGGCCGGGACGATCTCGCCCAAGTCCGTCACCAGCCGGGAGCCCAGCCGCAGCGCCGTCCAGCTCTCGCACTCCGGCGGCCGTCCCGAGCCGGGCACCAGGCCCGCGCCGCCCGCCCGTACCGGGTCGGTCACCCCGTCCGGGGCCAGCCGCAGCGGCCGCGGTGCCTCGTCGGGCCGCACCAGGTCCCGTACGGAGGGGCGGCGCACCCAAGGAGCCGTCAGATAGCGGACGTTGCCGTCCGCGCGGGTGGCGACCAGCGCGGTCGAGGAGGCCGCGTCGGCGGCGTCGGTCCGCGCGAAGTCCAGCGCCACCGCGCCGGCGTCGCCCCGGCCCTTCTCCGCGTACCGCACCACCCGCAGCCCGTCGTACAGCAGCACCACCGCGACCTGGTCCACCTCGCCCGCGTACAGCAACTGCGGCGGTCCGGACGGCGGGCCCGACTGGGTGCCGGGCGTGACCGACACATGCACCGAGCGGCCCGGCCGCGCCCAGACGGCCAGCGCCCGGCGCAGCAGCGGCGTGTCGTCCGTACGGTCGCCGCGCGCGGGCCAGGACGAGAAGTCGGCGCGGGTGGCGGTGCGCCATGCGCCGGGCTCGGCGCGGGTCAGCTCCGCCGGGTCGAGCGCCCGCTCCGAGGACGGGTTGCGCGCGTACGAGGGGGCCGCCGCGCCGCTGGGGCCCCAGCCCTCGCCGGGCAGCCCGAGCAGCGTGCCGCACACCACCAGCGCCGCGGCGGCGGCGAGGGCCGCCCGTACGTGCTGGCGGCGTCGCATCAGATCGGTGGGCCTGGCCTGCAGCGAACAGGCGTCGAACTCGGCGGACTCCAGCAGCGCCCCGTCCCGGCTGCCCGCCGGGCCGTCCATCTCGTCCGCCTCGATGAGCGCGCCCCGCGGATCGACGACCCCGGCGGCCTTCAGTACCTCGCGCACCTCGGGGTCGTCCATCTCCTCCAGCTCGCGCAGCACATACGCGGCGCGGCCGGGTCCTGACAGCTCCGACAGCGCCTTGTCCAGGGCGAGTTCATCGGCCCCGCCCGGGCGCGGGACCAGCCGCAGTCCCCACACCCGGGGCAGCGCCGGCGCCAGCGGCCCACGCCGCCGCCGCGCGGCCCGCAGCGCGCCGCGCAGCACCCGCAGCCGTACGAAGGCGTACCCGCCGTCGCCCGCCGCGCCCTCCGGCCCGCTCCGCGACCCGCGCTGTCCGGGCAGCCCCGGCCCGGTGCCGGTCTGAGTTCCCGCGCTGTTCGCCCGGTTGCGGGGGAGCGCGCGCTGGGCGAGGGCATGCGCCGCGAGCACCCGGCGCGTGCGCCCCACGCCGGGTGGCAGCACCAGATACGCGAGCCGCACCAGCCGCGGATAGTGCTCGACGATGGCGGCCTCGGCCTGCTCGACGTCGATGAGGGTGGGGGATTCGGAGAGGTTGGCTGTCGCCTGCTGCTGCTCCACGGTTGGTGAACGAGCGCCGGATGGGATGGTCACCGCTCCGGTGCGGCGCCACTGGGCGCCACACCGGAGCGGTGGGGGCCAAGCGATCACCCGAAGCCCCTCGGGGTGACCCGAAGTCCCCAGGTCACCCGACGGGCCATACGGTCACCCGCAGCCCCCGCGGTCACCCCACACGCCACCCGCTGAACTCCGCCGTCCCGCGCGCCACGTTCCCCCCATGCGTCGCGGTCATGAAGATCCCGACGTCCTGCGCGGAGCCCGAGCCCCCCGGCGCCGTCACCGTCCCCACCGTCCGCCAGGTCGTCCCGTCGTCGGTCGACAGCTCGCCCTTGTACGAGGTGGCCGACACCCGTGTCAGCCGCAGCAGCACGGGCGCCTTGACGCCGGTGATCCGCTTGTACGCGTCCAGCGTGCCGTCGCCGTTCGAGTCGTACGACAGCACGATGCCGCTGGACGGGGTGGCGGCCAGGTTCACAAAGCCCCGGGAGCCCGCCGTCGCCAGGCTGTCGCGGGCGATGATGCCCGCCCGCGCCCAGGCGCCCGTCACGGCCTGGCTGACCACCTTCACCGTGACGGCGGTGCCGACGGCCAGCGCCCCCTCCCGGTACACCGACCCGAACTCGGCCGTCGCCTTCCACAGGTCCCGCCCCGCCCCGTCGATCGCGAAACGATCCGACAACTGTCCGAAGACCGCCGCGTTGTTGGTGACCGTCTTGAGGCCGGCGTCCAGCGGCCCGGCCACCCACAGCGTGCCGGTGCGCACCAGCCGCACCCGGTCCTCGCCGCGCGGCCCGAACTCCACGCCGAGCTTGTACGGCAGCGGCTTGAGCGGGTTCTCAAGCGGCTCGTCGGGGGCGGTGGCCCGCCAGTGGACCTCGCCGGTCTTGGCCGCCGGGATCGAGCGGAGCCAGGTGTCGCCCTGCGGTTTCGGGTCGAGGCCGGTCACGGTCAGGTCGAAGTCGACGCGGCCGGTGGCGCGCAGCCCGTTCATATTGCGCAGGGCCGCGGCGATGTCGGCGGTGCCCCCGGGCGCCACCCCCGACGGGGTGGTGGAGACGGTGGCGGTGCCCTGGTACGGGGCCTTGACCAGCGCCTCGTACACCCGGCGCCCCGTGCGGTGGGCGTCCGTCGTGGGCCGGACCGGGTAGCTCTTGCGCTCGCGCGTCCAGGGTTCCTCGACCGCGAACCAGTCGAAGTCGCGCGGCTCGCGCCCCTCGGTCAGCGCGTCCTCCAACTCGTCCAGGTAGCTCTGCCACTGCGGCAGGTGGAAGTCGCCGATCAGGCCGTTCCAGTCGCGGTTGGCGTAGTTGGCGAGCTTTCCGGTGTCCGCGGTGACCCGGTCGGCCCAGGTGGTGATGAGGGTGCGCGCCAGGTGCTCGAAGCGCTCGGCCTCCGCCTCGCCGGACGCCAGCCGTTTGGCGTCCTCCAGCCAGGGACCGAGCAGAAAGCCCCGGTGCGCGCCGGTCATATCGTCGCTCAGCCGCATCAGCTTCAGCCACAGCCGGGCCAGCGTCCGGAAGGCATCCAGGTCCTTGCGCTCGTACGCGTCGTGCAGATGCGGGATCAGCGTCCAGGAGCGGTCGGCGAGCGCCTGGCGGGCGATATCGGTCAGATCGTGGCGATAGGCGTCGGAGTCGCGCAGCGACGGGCGTACGTCCAGGAGCGCGGCGAAGGCGGGGTCGAAGTCCGCGAGGTCGAAGGCGGGGATGCGGGTGGCGTAGTTGGTGCCGGAACGCGCGGTCACATCGGGGCGGGCGGAGAAGACCGAGTCATGCGGGCGGCCGTCGGAGCTGGTGATCTGGTAGGCGGTGTCGCGCAGCGCCGCGTACGCGTCCCGGGCCCGCTCGTCCCGCCCGCCCAGCCGTACGTCCGCGTACGTACGGAACCACTCCTCGCGGTCCACCGCCGCATCCCTCCAGGCCAACTCGCTGAACAGCTCGAACGCCGCCGGATCGCGCCCGACCGCCTCCGCCATATAGGCGGTGCCGACCAGCTTGCTGCCCGGCTTGTCGCGCCACTGGGTGAACCGCCGCGCCCAGATATGGGTCTTGGCGCCGATCGTGGTGCGGCCGCCGAAGTTGGGGATGGTGCCGAAGGCGTACGGCACCGAGCCCCAGTCCTGCTCCCGGTCGCCGATCGAGTCGAGGTCCGACAGGCCGTCCACCACCAGCATGTGGTCGTGGTTCACGGCGTCCAGCAGCTCCCGCCGGGGGTTGGCCTGCCAGCCGAGGATCACCCAGGTCGCGCCGGGCCGGGCGGTCTGCAGGGCGGTCTCCACGGCGCGGGCGGCGTCGGCCACGGGGACGTCCCCGGGGTCGCCGCCCTCGTGCAGCAGGTCCATCTTGAACAGGTCGCATTCGCCGAACAGCTCCTGCTGGTGGCGGTAGAACGAGGCGGCCACCTGCCCGAACGACTCGGTGCGCGGATCGAGCCAGTCGGGGCGCTCGAGCCCGTTCCAGGTGCCCTGCGGGACCGTACGCGCCCCCGGGTTGCGTTCCACGAAGCCGTCCGGGACGGTTCCGAAGTAGCCGGGGTACACCGGCCGCATGCCCAGCTCGCGCAGCCGGTCGGCGATCTTCCGGCCTAAGGCGGTGCGCTTGGCCAGCAGCTCGGGGCTCACCGGCCCGCCGTATGCGCTCATGTTCTGCAGCAGCCACCAGGGCTGGTGGGAGGGCGCGGGCAGCCAGGCGCGCGCCTCCTCGTCGGAGTAGCCGAAGTCCTTGAGGAGGAGGTGGTAGACGGCCTCCTGCCCGGCGGTGACCAGCAGCTCGTTGCAGCCGTGCAGGGCCGCGACGTCGATCAGGTGCTCCCAGTGGTCCCAGCCGGCGAACGGCGCGGTGTAGCCGTCGTGGGTGTCGTTGAAGGCGAAGCGGTGCGGGAGCGAGGTCGACTGCTCGATGCGGGCCCGGGGCGCGGGCAGCGTCTTGGGCAGGTTCAGCTGGTCCCCGGCCCAGGTGATCAGGGCATGACAGGTGTACTTGAGATACCAGTGCACCCCGGCGAGCAGCACCGCCGGGCTGGTCCCTGTCACCTCGATCCGCCCCGGCCGCCCCGAGACCTCGAACCGCTCCTCGCCGCCCTCGCCCTCGACGGGCACCAGGCGGAACTGCTTGGCGTGCTCCGGCAGCAGCCGCTCGAGGGCGGCGCGCGCGGGCGCGGTGTCGAACACGGCGTGGTCCTCCGCGCTTTCCGTTCCCTCGGCGGCCGCTGGGGACTGGCTCCCCAGGGCGGCCCCGACGCCGAGTGCTCCGGCGGTTCCGATCAGCGTACGTCTGCTCAGATCGCTCATGCTGGTGCCCCCAATGACGCCCGGCCCGGGCCAACGGTGGTATGTGAGCGGCACGTTAACGAGGGTGACGGGGTGGCAGCAATGGTGCGTACGGGGTGTCCACCCGTACGGACCCGAGCGCCGGCAAGCCCGCGGGAGGCCTCCGGATGTCACTCCGGGGCATCCCGCGGCGGTGGTGTCGTGGGGTGTGTGGTGCTGTGAGGAGCGGTTACCCGAGGCCGAAGGCCCGCTTGACGGTCTGGTCGATGGTGTTGCCGGACGCTTCGGTGGCCTCGGTGCGCAGCGTCACATAGCCGGGGGCCGCCGAGGCGCGGGGGAGGCGCAGGGTGCCGGTGTACTTGCCGGTGTCCTGGGACGGGCTCAGCTCGACGGGGGTCCAGGTGGCGCCGTCGTCGTAGGAGGCCCAGGTCCTGACCTGGGTGACCTTGCCGTCGGTGTTCGGCGGCAGCGTGGCGTTGACGGTGATGGGCAGCTTCTTGCCCGCCTTGACCTGGTTGCGCAGGTTGAGGCCGATGTCGTAGGAGAGCTTGGGCATCGGGATCTGCCTGGAGATGCCCGTCTTGGTGACGTTGATGGTCCACTCGGTGGTGGCGGACCTGGAGAACTCCCAGCCGGGCGCATCCCGGTCGACCTTCTGGACCGCCCGGTAGGTGCCCGGTTCGAGATCGACGTTGTAGAAGGTCGTGTAGAAGTAGTCGTCCTTACGGGCGATCTCCTTCTCCCCGCGGTACAGGACGACGGACATCTTGTCGTCCCAGACCGCGACCGGCAGATGCGAGGACTCGCCGTCGGGGAACGGAATGGCGCCGACGGAGAGGTAGTCACCGACACCCGGCGAATAGCCCTGGTCCATCCAGGTCCCGCCGCGGGTGGGGTTGGCGACCTGCTTGAACCAGTCGACCGTGCGCCGTTCACCAGGGGCGAAGTCGTGCCAGCCGGTGTCGAAGACGGCGACGCCGTCGGAGCCGGCGATGTCGACTCCCGTCCAGTAGTCGACCTCGGGGCGGGCGGTGACGTACTCCTCGCGTGCGGTGCCCAGCTGGATCGGGACCGTGGTGGAGGCGTAGAACAGGCCGCCGACGTGACCGGTCGCCTGCAGCAGGTTGCCTTCCTTCTGGGCGTGGGCGTAGTAGTTGGCGTCGATGCGTGCGGTGTTGGTCTCGTCCACGGCGAACTTCAGCCCGTTCTCGGGGATCGAGCGGGCCGAATTGACGAGGTCGTACTGGAAGGGGCTGTAGGGGGTGCCCTTCAGTTCGACACGGACGGTGCGCTTGGCGGCCTGTGCGGCCAGCCGTTCGCCTTGTTCGCCGTCGAGGGCGAAGGCGGGTACGGCGGTGGAGCCGGCCGGGGCGACGAGGCGGCCGGGGGTGTCGTTCGCGACGGCCACGGCGGCGGCGCCGTGCTCGGCCGCGGTGTCGATCTGCTCGGAGATCGGCACGTCGGCGCTGCGGGTGACCAGGACGAGCCTGTCGCGGGCGCGGATCCCGCGGTACTCCTCGGCCGTTCCGGTCCCGGCGTCGACGACGGTGAGCGTACGGTGGCCGCTGAACTTCTTCGCGCCGTCGAGCTGGGTGGGGGCCAGAGTGAGGGGCCGGTTGGTCTTCGCCTTCGCGGTCAGTACCGGGGCCGTGAGGGAGGAGAAGAGTTCGAAGCCGGTCTTCTCGTCGCCGGGGGAGGGCAGGGTCGAGATGCTCTTGATGTTCCCGGGCAGCAGGAGCACGTACTCGTCGTAGGTGAACGCGCCGCCTCGCCACTCGGTGGCGCGGCCGGTGTCGACCTTGACGTCGGTCGCCTTGCGGGCATCGAGGGTGAAGGTGAGGTCGCGGTCGACGGTCACCGACGAGTCGAAGGCCGCCGTCGCTTCGTCGATCCAGTTGCGGGCGGCGTCAGGCGTGAAGATGTTCGCGTACATCTTGTACGTGCCCGGTGCCACGCGCAGCCGGGCGACCCCCTGGGCGTCGAACGTCGAGGCCGTGCGGATCGGGATATCCGCCTGGAACAGATACGCCTGGCTGGGGCCGCCGGCGGCGACACCGTCGGCACCGATGCCCTTGATGGTGACGTCGTACATCAGCTTCTCCATGAGGAAGGAGAAGGGGAAGACGACGGTGGTGCCGTCCTCGGCCGTGGCTGACAACCGACCGCTATAATGCGTGTCCCGGGCCAGGAGGTTCGGGTCGGCGGTGACCGTGATGTCGGCGGACTTGCCCGCCGGCACCGTGACCGAGGCGGCGGACACGGTCACGGCGTCGTCCGGCAGGGGCTTCCCCGCGGCATTGACGCCCGTGTCCTTGAGGGCGAAGGTCTTGTCGGTGCCGGAGGTGTTGTGCAGGGTGATCTGGCGCGAGACCGGCTTGTAGTCGCCGTCCTCGGCGTAGCGGATCGCTCCGAGATTCAGCGCCGCGGGGGTGCCGTAGGCGTTCTGGGACACGGCCCGGGTCAGGTCGACGCGTCCGGCGCCGCCTTCGGCGGCCTGATAGCCGCCCGGCTTGGAAGTGGTAACGAGGGCTGCCTTGAGCTGCTGGGCGGTCCAGGTGGGGTGCTGCTGCTTGAGGATCGCGGCGGCGCCGGCGACGTGCGGGGTGGCCATCGAGGTGCCGCTGGCGGAGGTGTAGAGGTCGTTTGCCGGGGTGCCCATGGAGGTGCCCGCGGCGCGGGCGGCGAGGATGTTCACGCCGGGTGCCGAGATCTCGGGCTTGACCGCGTAGTCACCACTGCGCGGCCCGCGGGTGGAGAACGGGGCGAGCGCGTCGGCCTTGTCCACGGCCCCGACGGTGAGCGCGGCGCTCGAAGAGGCGGGGCTGCCGATGGTGCGGCGGCCGGCGTTGCCCGCGGCGACGACGAACAGCGAGCCGGTCTCCTCGGAGAGTTCATCGGCGGCAGCACTCATCGGATTGCTGCCGTCGTCCGGGGTGTCGCTGCCCAGGCTCATGCTGATGACATCGGCCCCGTTCCGGGCGGCCCACTCCATACCGGAGATGATCGAGCTGAATGTGCCTGAGCCGTCGTCACCGAGGACCTTGCCGACCACCAGATCGGCCCCGGGCGCGACTCCCTTGGCGCCGTTGCCCGCGCCGCTGCCGCCCACGGTCGCGGCGACGTGGGTGCCGTGCCCGAAGTGGTCGACGGCGTCCGTCCCGCCGGTGAAGTCCTTGCTCCGGGAGATCCGTCCCTTCAGGTCCGGGTGGGTGGCGTCGACGCCCGTGTCGAGGACGGCGACCGTGACGTTCTTGCCGTCGAACCCGGCCTTCCACGCGTCCGGTGCGCCGATCTGGGGAACCGAATCCGCGAGGTCGACCTTGACCTTGCCGTCGAGCCAGATCCGCTCCACTCCGCGCTTCCGCAGGTCGCTCGTGCTGTCGTAGCCGCGCCAGAAGCTCTCCGCCCTGTCCTTGGCCACCGTGACCGCGAGCGCGTTGATGCTCTTGAGGGCACGGCCCCCTTCCGCCTGAGAGGGCTTCGTCGGAGCCTTGGCGCTCTCCTGGTTGTCGACGATGACGGGAACCGGCTTCGAGGCGCCGTACCCATTGCTCGTGAGGGTGTCGATGTTGAACAACTCACGGTCGATACGGCCGCCGTTGACGCCGGCCTGGGCTGCGGAGGGGATGGCGTAGGTGTGGCCGTTCTCCTCGTAGAGCGTCACGATGCCCCGAGAGGGCCCGGAGCTGTCCGCGCTGATCGACTTTTTCCCGTTCATGCCGTGCACGGTCAGGACATCGCCGGTGATCAGTGTGGTCAGGACCGGCTTCGTCATCGCTTGCGGGCTGGGGCCGGACTTGGCTGACCGGCCGGCTGCGGCTTCGGCTGCGGTTGGTGCGGGGTCGGCAGCGGCCGGTCCGGCCACGAGCGTGCCCGCAACTACCGCGGCGGCGGCCGTGAGTACGGCCGCCGCGCGGAGTCTTCCGGGGTCTCTCATAGAGAATTCCTCCTTCGGCCCGGGCTGCTGGACGCACCGGCCCGGTTACCGGAGGATGCTCGCGCAAGTGTCCTGTTCATGACTAGGAAGCGAAGTCGTCAGCAAGCGGATTCTGTCCGCTAGAGGAATCCGCTATACGAAAGGGCTGCGATGCCTCGGGAGTTGTCGGCACTGTCCGGCCTCGGGATGCCGGACGGCACGGAGGCGGTCTACCTCGCTCTCCTCAACCGCGGAACCGCCACCGCATCCGACCTCGCCCGCGACACCGGGCGCACCATCGAGTCCACCACCACCCTCCTCGACTGGCTGCGCGCCAACGGCCTTGCCCTTCGCGCCAACGTCCTGGCCACGGCCGGTGACTCCGGCGCCGGATGGTCCGCGGCCGACCCCGATCGCGCCCTGCGAGCGCTGGTCCTCAAACACGAAACCGAACTGCTCCAGGTCCGAGGCTCGCTGCCGCACCTTCACGAGGCCTACCGCCGCTCCCGGCGCACCGACCGCGGCGAGCGCCCATTTGATCAGCTGGACGCCTGGGAGGACGTAGGGCACCGCTACCACCAGCTCCTGCGCGACGCCCGCGACGAAATCCTCATGTGGGACACCGCCCCCTACGTCGCCGGTGAGACCGGAAGCATGGAGAAGCAAACCCTGCAACGAGGCGTGACCTTCCGCCAGCTCTGCGACCCCGACGGCCTCACACCGGAGGTGAGCGCCCAGCGCGCCTCGATCGGCGGACTCCAGGCCCGTATCCACCCCGACCTTCCGTTCAGGGGAGCCATCGCGGACCGCACCACCGCAGTCATCACACTCGACCACGAACCGCAGAACGCCAAAGCCCTGCACCTGCGCTCTTCCCCGCTCCTCGACGGCCTGGTGATGCTCTTTGAGACCAGTTGGAGCCGGGCCGTCCCCATCGGCGGTGACCCCACCGGACTGAGCGAAGAAGAACGCGAAGTCATGACCCTGCTCGCCGCCGGGATGAAGGACGAGGCCATCGCCCGGCAGCTCGGCATCACCACCCGCACCGTGCGCCGACGCGTACAGCATCTCCTCGCCGCGCTCCAGGCCAAAAGCCGCTTCCACGCGGGGGTCGAAGCCACCAGACGCGGATGGGTTTGAACCTGGCCGGCCGACCCGCTCAGAGTGGGTTGAGGCGGGCCTTGAGCAGGCAGAACTCATTGCCCTCGGGGTCGGCGAGAACATGCCAGGACTCCTCGCCGGTCTGGCCGATGTCGGCCGGGCGCGCCCCGAGCTTCAGAAGGCGTTCGAGCTCGGCGTCCTGATCGCGGTCGGTGGCGTTGACGTCGATGTGCAGCCGGGGCTTCCCCCGCTGCGGCTCGTCGCTGGGGCTGAGGATGATCGTCGGCTGCGGGCCGCCGAACCCTTCGCGCGGCCCGATCTCGAGGGCGCTGTCCTCTTCGCGATCGAGCACGACGAAGTCCAGGACCTCGCACCAGAACCGCGCCAGCGCCTCGGGGTCGCGGCATTCGAGCACGAGCTCACTGATACGGCATGCCATGGACGAAACCTGCTCTCCGGGTGGGAACTGGGCACTCGCCCGAGACCGTACTGGGCGAGGCGGCGTCGGAAAACTGATTTGCGGTGAGTATGAGACAGCGACACGCCGACACGACGGCGTGTCGCTGTCT
>NZ_JBSFMM010000312.1:0-10458 GCF_053599555.1 Streptomyces sp. NPDC000941 | reverse complement strand
GAATTGTTTTGTTTTGTTGTGTGATTATCTGGGGGGTGCTCTCCAGCACTCCAGGGGCGCGGGGGGGGCGGGGGCCCCCCCCCCGCGCGGCCGGGCCCTCAGCTGCCGGCCGGTGCCGTCCGCTCGGCCCGGATGTCGTGGCCGTCGGCGGTCAGACAGCGGCCGGTGGACAGGTCGTAACGCCAGCCGTGCAGGGTGCAGGTGAGCTCGTCGCCGTCGAGCTGTCCGAACCGGCCGAGGTCGGCGCGCAGATGCGGGCAGCGCCGCTGGACGCGCCAGTCGCCCAGTTCGACGTGTTGGCCGTCGTCGTGCCCGGAGTCGTAGTAGTTCTCCACGTACTCGATGCGCTCGCTGGACAGACACTTGAAGAACACGTACAGGAATTCGTTGTACGGCCCGATCCGGCTGGCGCTGAAGCGCAGGGACAGCAGCAGACTGTTCGACCAGTCGACCTCGCGCCGGGCGATGTTGGTGGCCACCAGGTCGCCCGTGGTGGAGAGCGTGTAGCGGCAGCGCTCACCATCCCAGCGGCGGACCTGGCGGGCCGGGAAGTCGATCACGATCGGAGTGTCGTCCACATTCAGCCGCACCGGGCCGCCGACCCCGTCGCAGATCCGGTCCGCGCGCGCCAACAGCGGTTCCCACCACTGTTTGAGTTCGGCCAGCAGGCGTTCGGGAGGCAGCGCCGGGGCGCGCGAGGCGCGCTCGGCGGCGAGCGCGGGCTGCTGTCTGCGGGCGAAGTCACGCAGGTAGGCGTCCTTGTGCTCGAAGATGTGGTCGATCTCCTTGGCGGTGTAGCGGTGGGTGAGCTTGCACGCGGTGTGCAGCGGTTCGGCGACGGTGCCCGGCAGCAGCAGATGCGCCGAGGTGTCCGGCCGCGCCTCGGCGAGCTCCGCCAGGAACTCCTTCTGGTCGACGAAGATGCTTGTCCCCTCGCGGCCGGTGCCGTTGAACTGGAACAGGTCCTCGTCGAGGAAGCAGGGCGGGCCGGCGTTGGGGAACACATGCCTGGCCTCGACGGCGTCGATATAGCGCAGCGCCCGCTCGGACTGCCCCTCGCGCTTACGGGCGGCGAACTCCCGCTTCGCGGTGTCCGGCAGTTGATAGACCATCGGCCACCAAATGGCGCCGGAGAACTGCAGGAAGTGCGCGTCCACCTCGCCGAACGCCCGGATCGAGGGGATGTCCAGCGGGTGCGCGTCGTTCTGGTTGAGCAGCACCGTCTCCCCGTCGTCCAGCGACAGCGCGGAGTCGCCTATGGGGCCGTCGCCGGGGCCGGTCAGGGCGGTGATCATGATGCGCAGGCCATCGCGCTCGACCGGGACACCGCTTTCGGTGCGCAGGAATTCGCTGAATCCGAGCGCACGCAGCTCGAACTCCAACTCGTCGGTGGCGAAGGCGGGCAGCAGTACGGTGAGGTCCTTGCGCACATTGCGGTGCAGGTTCTCCGCGTCGAAGTGGTCACGGTGCAGATGCGATACGTACAGGTAGTCCGCGGCCCGCCCGTAGTGGTCCCAGTCCAGGTCGGTGTTGTCGGGGAACGGGAACCACGAGCCGAAGAAGGCCGGGTTGACCCAGGGGTCGCAGAGCACCGTTCCGGCGGCGGTTTCGATGAACAGTCCAGCATGCCCAAGTCCGGTTACACGCATAGCGCAGCACCTCAGCCCGGCTCCGTAGGTCACCTGCCCCAACCGTCACGGAAGGGGCCGGTACATCACGTTTTTCACTGTGTGGGGATTTCGGGGCGTGTGCACCCGCAGCGCGCGTGTCCTCGGACACCGGGATACACGGATGGCCAGGCCAGGGGCGGTGGCCCGGATTTGGTTTCCCCTGGTCGAGCGTCGCCCGGTTGCCGTAGCCCGGCGTGTCGCGCGGTGTCGATCGGTGGCCGGCTGATCGGTGGCCGGTCCCCGGGCCGGGTGTCCCGGGCCGGGTGTCCCGGGCCGTCGCGCACCCGTGCCACGTACTCCACCGGGAGTACGTCCGGCCACCGCCCCGGGGCGACGCCGGCGCGGCCCGGGCCGGTCTAGCGTTGCGGGTATGCGTGAATTCTCCCGGGGCCGGCACCCCGGATCCGGCCAGGCAGCCGCCCGGCCCTGGGGCCCTCCGTGGTGGAGCGCGGGCCCCGCCGCCCGGCTGCCGTGGCGCTCCTCGCTGGTCGTCGCGTTCCTCCAGCTGGTCGGGACGCAGTTCGCCGCGCACAGCCAGCCCGAGCGGGCCGACCTCGGCCTCGCCGGCCGGGCGCTGCTGGTGGCCGGGCCCGCGCTGCTCCTCGTACGCCATCGACACCCCCAGCTCGCCGTCCTCGCCACTTCGGCCGTCACCGCGCTCTACCTCGGCGCCGGATATCCCTACGGCCCGGTTTTCCTCAGCGTCGTCGTCGCCTGCTTCGCCGCCGTGGCCGCCGGGCGGCGGATGGCCGCCTGGGCTGCGCTCGGGGGGCTGTGGGCCGCCCATCTGCTTATCACCCACTGGCTCTATCGATGGCTGCCGCCCGCAGGCGACGGTGCTGCCGCCTGGGGGCCGGAGGCGGTCGTCGTGGCCTGGGTGGTGGCGGTCGTCGCCGCCTCCGAACTCGCTCGCGTGCGGCGGGAGCAATGGGCCCGCGAGCGGGCCGAGCGGGAGGCGGCGGAGCGGCGCCGCGCCGACGAGGAGCGGCTGCGTATCGCCCGCGAACTGCACGACGTCCTCGCCCACAGCATCTCGGTGATCAACGTCCAGGCGGGCGTCGGCCTCGCCCTTCTCGACCAGGACCCCGAGCAGGCCCGCACCGCCCTGACCACGATCAAGGCGGCCAGCAAGGAGGCGCTGGGCGAGGTCCGCCAGGTCCTGGACACGCTCAGGGCGCCCGGGGACGCGCCCCGCTCGCCCGCCCCCGGCCTGGACCGGCTGGACGAGCTGACCGAACAGGCTCGTGGCATGGGCCTCGCGGTGAGCGTCGAGGTGGACGGCGTACGGACCACCCTGCCGCCCGGTATCGACCTCGCCGCCTTCCGTATCGTCCAGGAGGCCCTGACCAACATCGTCCGCCACTCCGGCTCCCGCACCGCCCGGGTCCTGCTGCGCTACGCCCCGGCCGAGCTGGAGCTGCGGATAGACGACGACGGTCCGGCGACCGCCGTCGGCCCGGCGAACGGGGGCGCCGGCGGTGGCAACGGCCTGGTCGGCATGCGTGAACGGGCCGCCGCGCTCGGCGGCACGGTGGTGGCCGGGCCGCGGCCGGACGGTGGCTTCCGGGTCCGGGCCCGCCTTCCGCTCACCGCCGCTACGGTGTCTTCGACATCGGGCGGAGCGACCACCATGGAGGCCCCTTGAGCTCCCTGATCCGTGTAGTGCTCGCCGACGACCAGGTGCTGGTCCGCGCCGGGTTCCGCGCCCTGCTTGACGCTCAGCCGGACATCGAGGTGGTCGGCGAGGCCGCCGACGGCGAGTGGGCGGTGGCGCAGGTCCGTGAGGTGCGCCCGGACGTGGTCCTGATGGACATCCGCATGCCACAGCTCGACGGCCTCGCCGCCACCCGCCGGATCACCGAGGACCCCGCGCTCGCCGAGGTGAAGGTGGTCATGCTGACCACCTTCGAGCTCGACGAGTACGTCTTCGAGGCGATCCGCTCGGGCGCCTCCGGGTTTCTGGTCAAGGACACCGAGCCCGAGGAGCTGCTGCGCGCCGTACGGGCGGTCGTCGCGGGCGACGCGCTGCTCTCGCCCGGCGTCACACGCCGGCTCATCGCCGAGTTCGCCGCCCGGTCGAAGGAGCCGGCGCCCGCCACCGTGCTCGCGGAGCTGACCGAGCGCGAGCGGGAGGTGATGGCGCTGGTGGGCATCGGGCTGACGAACGAGGAGATCGCCCGGCGGCTGGTCGTCAGCCCGCTCACCGCCAAGACCCATGTCAGCCGCACCATGATCAAGCTGGGCGCGCGCGACCGCGCCCAACTCGTCGTCCTCGCCTATGAGTCGGGGCTGGTACGCCCGGGCTGGCTCGGCTGATTGATTTCCGGCTCGGTCGCCCGGTCAGAACAGCCCCTCCGGCTCCGCCGCCTCCCGCACCGGCGCGATCACCTCCGCCGTAGTGGCGGCGTCCGCGGGGGCCGCGGCCAGCGGCCAGCCCGCCAGCTGCCGGGTGTCGAGCAGCAGGGCACGGCCGGCCGAGTCGGTCAGGTGGACATCCGGCCCGGCCACGGCCTCCACCTGGCCCGCCACCGTACGGCCGGGGGCGAGCCGGATGACGCCGTGCACCGGGCGCACGCGGTCCAGGTGGAAGGCGGCGTCATGGTGGACGGGCGCACATGGACAGACGGCGAGGGATTCCGGGAGCCCGCCCAGGGCGCACGCCCGCGCGTGCAGCGCGGCGAGCGCCGCCGCGCGCTCCCGCTGGGGCGGCGGGGCCTCGCGGGCGGCGCGCTTGGCGGCGTACGGGAAGCGATCCGGCACCCCGAGCGCGGCGCCCAGCACGGCCTCCGCCCGGCGGGCGGCCATCAGCGGGCCGCGCCCGAGCAAGGTGTAGGAGAGCGCGGCCTGTTCGAGCAGCCGGGCCCCCTCGCGTTCGGCAGCGGTGATCCCGACCTTGATCAGATCCGGGCCGAACCAGGCGAGATAGACGTCGTACGGGCGCGGGTCGTCGGTGCGGGTGTCGGCGGCCACCGAGTACGAGCGGTCCAGCCTGGCGCAGTCCGGGCACTGGGCGGAGACGGCGGACGCGGACACCTCGGCGCCCACCGGGCACGGCGTGTGCCGGGCGCCCCTGCGCACGCCGACGCACAGGCGCCCGGACCCGGTCGTGAACCCCATCGGGCGGCCCGGCGACAGCGGGGAGGCGCGGTCGCCGTGGGCGTGGTGGTGCCAGGCCAGCGCGGGGCCCGACCGGCCCCAGCGCAGCCCCGCGCACCGCCAATGGGTCATACCAGGACCTCTTGCCTACGGGCCTCTTGCCTACGGGGGGAGAGAGAACGTCAGCCGCGCCGCTTGCGCGGCAGCCACCACAGGACCTGGAGGACCCGGGCGGCGAACCCGGCGGTGGCCGTGATGGCGGCGGCCGTCAGCCAGGTCTTCTCCGCCGCGCTGCCCAGGTCGCCGAAGAGGGCCGGGCTCGCGCAGACGAAGAACAGCAGGGCCGCCAGCAGGGCGCCGGTGACGACCGCGAACATGATCTCCACGGTGACGGCGTCGCGTTCGTCCTGGGTGCGAGGACCGCTCACGGGGTGCAGGTCTGTCATGCCACCAGCTTAGGGTCTCGCCGAGGCGCGCAGCGGGGCGTACACCGGAAAGCCCGGCGTACGCCCCGCCCGTCTCAGAAGCCCGAGCGCTCCCGCCACAGTTCGGCCAGCGATGTGTCGCCCGTGGCCCGCAGCCGCGCCATCGGCAGGCGGTTCCACAGCGTCAGATACAGCTCCTCGGCCGAACCGGACAGCTCGCAGTCGGCCTCTCCGGCGTCGCCGACCTCGGCGCGCGGAGGGGCGTCGGTCAGCCGCACCGTCCAGACGACCTCGGCGTCCGTGGCCCGCAGCCGCAGGGTGCGCGGTGTCTCCGTCCGCACCTTGCTCCGCTCGAGGGCGTGGAACCCGGTCAGCAGCTCGCCGAGGCCGTCGGCCGCGAAGGCCGGGGTGACGGGGGAGAGGTCCTTGCCCGCCGCCGACTCCGCGTCGACCCGGTGGATCGCGGTCTCGTGCGCCTGCCGCCGCGCCCAGAACGCGAGCGGTGAGAGGGAGGTGGGCAGGATGGTGAAGTACTGTCCCTCGGGGTCGGCCTCGTTCAGCGCCTTGACCAGCGCGCCGTGGCCGTCGCGGAACCAGGGCGTCAGATCCGCGTCCTCGGGCTCCTGGCCGGGCTGGGGCCGCACCCTTTCGGTCAGCTGCTCGGTGAGGATACGGGTCACCCAGCGGTGCACCATCCCGATGTGTGCCAGCAGGTCCCGTACCCGCCAATCGGGGCACGTGGGCACCTGCGCGTCCGGCCCGGCCTGCTGCGCGGCGTCGGCCAGCAGCCGGCCATCCCGGTCCAGAGCGTCGATCAACTCGGCAATATCCATGGCGGAATTCTGCCAGTCTTGATCGAACATCCCGGGCCCGGGCAGTGGACTTGGGCTCACGCCGGCTCATTGGTGGGCTGACCTGCCCGGCGTGCTCCGTACGCCACGGCTGCCGCCACCGCCGCCAGCAGGGCGACCGTGGTCAGGGCGGTCGGCAGGGAGAGCCCGTCGGCCAGGAAACCGATGGCCGGCGGGCCGAGCAGCATCCCGCCGTAGCCGAAGGTGGAGGCCGCGGCGACCCCGCTCGGCCCGGTCAGGGCGCCCGCCCGCGCGATGGCGACCGGGAAGAGATTGGCCAGGCCGAGACCGGTGACGGCGAAGCCGAGGAGCGCGAGCCAGACGGTGGGGGCGAGCGCGCCGAGCAGCATGCCGGCCGCGGCCGTGGTGCCGCCCGCGACCAGCGTGCGGGTCTGGCCGAGCCGTTCGAGGAGCGCGGTGCCGCTCAGCCTGCCGACGGCCATCATCAGGGCGAAGACCGAGTAGCCCGCCGCGGCGACCCCCGGGGACGCGTCCAGGTCCTGGTCCAGATGGAGCGCGGCCCAGTCGGCCATCGCGCCCTCGCCGTACGCCGTGCACAGCGCGATCAGCCCGAAGACGGCGACCAGCCGGCGCGCCGCGCTCCGGGAACCTGCCCCGGGCGCCCGCCCATCCGGAGCCGTGCCCTGTGCGCCTTCCTCAGACGGCGCCGGTACGGGTACGGGGACCGGGAGGCGGATCAGGGCCCGGCCCGCGACCGCCGCGAGCAGCAGTCCGCAGGCGGCGAGGAGCGACAGGTGGGTGGTGGGGCTCAGCCGCTCCGCTATCAGCCCGCCCAGGCCCGCCCCGGCCATCCCGCCCAGGCTGAACGCGGCGTGGAAGCTGGGCATGACGGGGCGGCGCAGCGCGGCTATGAGATCGACGGCCGCGCTGTTCATGGCCACGTTGAGCCCGCCGAACCCGGCCCCGAAGACCAGCAGGACCAGCCCGAGGGCGAGCGCGGAGCCGGTCAGCGGCGGCAGCGCGACGCTGAGCGAGAACAGGACGGCCAAGGCCACCGTCGTGGCGTGGCTGCCGAAGCGGCGGCAGAGCCGGCCGGTGATCATCATGGTGGCCACCGCGCCCGCCGAAACGCCGAGCAGGGCGAGCCCGAGGGCGCCTTCCGACGCGCCGGTCCGGTCCTTGATCGCGGGAATCCGGACCACCCAACCGGCGAATATGAATCCGTCGATCGCGAAGAACGCGGTGATGGCGGTACGTAGTTGAGTGAGCGATCGGTCGGCCACGGCGGGGCGCCGCCTCCTCGGAATGACCATCCATGTTTTGTTTCGTGTCGGCACAAAGTGAGAATAGGGGCGTGACCCAGACACGGACAAGGCTCGAGCGGGGCCGAAGCGCTCTCGGCCCGGCGCTGGAGCTCGTACACACCGGCCGAGCGCCCACGCGGGCGGTGCTCACGACCGAACTCGGCGTGACCAGAGCGACCGCGGGCGCCGTCGCCGCCGAACTCGAAGCGCTCGGCCTGATCCAGGTCGACTCCCGCCCGCTGGGGGCCGCCGGGGCGCAGGGCCGCCCCTCGCACCGCCTCGCGATCGCCCCCCACGGCCCGGTGGCCCTCGCCGCCCAGGTGCACGCCGACGGCTTCCGCGCGGCCCTGGTCGGGCTCGGCGGCCGGATCGTGGCCACCGAACCCGGCTGTATGACCGTGCCCGCCGATCCGGCACATGTCATCGACGCGGTCGTCGAGGCCGGGGCCCGGCTGCTGCGCGCGAGCGGCCGCCGCTGCGTGGGCGCCGGGCTCGCGGTCCCCTCCGCGGTGGCCGAACCGGAGGGCACCGCCCTCAACCCGCTGCATATCGCCTGGCCCGCGGGTGCGCCCGTACGCGAGCTGTTCACCCGGAGCCTCGCCGCGGCGGGCGTCCGCGGCCCGTCCGGGGCGCCCCTGACCGGCCTCGCCGGCAACGACGTCAACCTCGCGGCCCTGGCCGAGCACCGCCACGGCGCGGGCGGCGGCGCCCAGCACCTGCTCTGCGTCGCCACCGGCCACCGCGGCGTCGGCGGGGCGCTGGTCCTCGACGGGCGGCTGCACACCGGCAGCGCGGGCCTGGCCCTAGAGGTCGGCCATCTGACCGTCAACCCGGAGGGACCGCCCTGCCACTGCGGCAGCCGCGGCTGCCTGGACATCGAGGCCGACCCACTGGCCTTCCTCGTCGCCGCCGGACGCGACCCGGGACCCGAGGTGTCGCTCCTCCAGCAGGCGCGCGACCTGCTCCGCGAGGAGTACGCCGACCCGTCCGTGCGGGCCGCCGCCGACCTGCTCATCGACCGGCTCGGCCTCGGCCTCGCCGGGCTCGTCAACATCCTCAACCCCGACCGCATCATCCTCGGCGGGCTGCACCGAGAGCTCCTGGAGGCCGACCCGGAGCGGCTGCGTGCGGTCGTCGCCGAGCGCAGCCTGTGGGGGCGCAGCGGGGGCGTACCCGTCCTGCCGTGCACCCTGGACCACAACAGCCTGGTCGGCGCGGCGGAGTTGGCGTGGCAGGCGGTGCTCGACGACCCGTTGGAGGCGCTTGGCGCGGCGTGACCCGGGGCGGTGCGATACGGCCGACCCCCGGGCCCGCCCTCGGCCCGCGCGTCGGGCCCGCCCCAGCTCGCGCGTCGGGCCCGTACGTCAGCTCAAGCGGCGGGCCCGTACGTCAGCCCGTACGTCAGTCCGCGTGCCAGGCCGTGGCCAGGGCGCGGGCCGGGTTGGCGGTGAGGATCCGGTGCACCACATCGGCACCCACGGCGAGTTCGAGCCGTGGGCGGAGCCGGCGGAGCAGATACGGCATGCCCGGGCCGCCGTTCACCGACCGGGCCGCGGCCGTGGTCGTATCGCCGCCCAGCAGCAGCTGGTCGGCATGCCCGGCGTCGACGAGCGCGACCAGCGCGTCGGGCAGCCGCCAGTCCGTGGCGTGGTTGGCGCGGGAGGGCCCGTCGAAGGCGAGGAACGCCCCGGCCCGGGCCGCCTGTTGGTGCACGACCGAGTCGGGCGAGCGGTTCAGGTGGCCGAGGATCACGCGCTGCGGCGCCACCCCGTGTTCGTCGCAGAGCAGGTCCAGGACGTCCAGGGCAGCCGTCCCCAGCTCCAGATGCACGGCGATGGGCGCGCCGGTGCGATGGTGGGCCTGGGCGGCCGCGGCCATGGTGCGGCGGGCGTGGGCGTCGAGGCCGTGGAAGCCGCCCGCGACCTTGATCAGCCCCGCGCGCGGCCCCGTGCCGCCGATGCCGCGCGTCAGCTCGTCGACGAAGAGCTCGGCGAGCCCGTCGAGCACCGCTTCGACGGTGCCCGGCGCATAGTGGTGGGCCTGGTGCAGCCCCGTCGCGGCCACCAGATGGACGCCGGTGGCCCGGGAGAGCCCGACCAGCTCATCGGCCGTCCGCCCGAGGCCGTAGGGCGTCCACTGCACCACCGCCCGCCCGCCGAGCCCGTGGAAGGCCCGCAGCTCCGCGTCCGCCGCGGCCACATCGGCCAGCTCCTGCCCGGGCAGCAGCACGCTGCGGAAGAACAGGTGGTCGTGCGCGTCGCAGACGCCCAGCGCATCGCCGGGGACATCGCCGAGCACGGTCCGTACGGCGGTCCCTACGGCGCTCCGTACCGCGGTCTGCGCGGCGGTCTGCGCGGCGGTCTGTGGGACGGTCTGCCCCGTGGTCTCTCCCATGGCCTGTCGTGCCTCTCGGGTCTGTCCGGCCGCGCTCACCACTGGCGCCCGCGGGGGAGCCGGGCCAGGTCGGGCGCGGAGAGGTGGAGCACCTGGTAGCGGTCGCCGGGGGCGCCGGGCGGGGCGGTGTCTGCCCAGAGGGTGAAGTGCAGCAGCTCCCAGCCGCGCGGGTCGATGCCGAGGGCCGTCGAGTGCACCCCGTCCGTATGGGCCAGCCGCCGCAGCTCCTCCAGCGCGTCCTCGACCGCGCCCGCCGGACCGCTGCCCGACGGGTCGGCGCCCGCCGGGACGGCCACGGCATGGCGGGTGGCGGTGCGCGGTGCGGAGGCCAGGGCCGGGCCGTGCTCGAAGGCGAGCCCCTGCCAGTTCTCGACCGCGGGGCGGCCGAAGTCCCGGACGATGCCCTGGAATCCGGGCCCCCACAGAAAGCGGTTCATGGCTTCCGGCTCGGCCCACAGATAGAACGGGGCGTATTGGTTGACCGGCGAGCCGTCGACCCCGCGCTCGCGGATGCCGTACGCCTTCAGTCCGAGCCCCGGAAAGTCGTCCAGGGCTGGGCCCTTCGACTCCACTCGGCGCCGGATGATCTTCATGTCGTAGTCGGCTGGCAGGGTGATCCGGTACTGCATGGCGTGCAAGGAGAACTCCTGTCGGGTCAGACCGGGGGGGTGCCTCTATGTCTTTCGTCAAGCGAGGCGTGGGGTTCTGGGTTCGTAGAAGGTGCCGTCGCGGAGCATCGCGAACAGCACGCTGATGC
>NZ_JBSFMM010000311.1:0-10463 GCF_053599555.1 Streptomyces sp. NPDC000941 | reverse complement strand
TATTCCTCCCCCGCCCCCCCCGTCTCACACCCGTTGGGTACCCCCACCTCTCCCCCCCCCCCCGCTCGCCCGCGCGGCCCCCCCCGCGGCTCCGCCCCCGGCGGGCTCGAATGCCGTACGGGCCCGCGGGCCCTGATGTGGTCGTGAGAAGATCCTTTTCGCCGTGTGCGCCGGCTTCGATGTGGAGGTGACCATGTACGCGATATCCCTGGGCGACGATGGTGCGGAGCTGCGCCCGCTCGAGCCCTGGCGGGCCGAGGAGTTCCTGGCCCATATGGACCGAGGACGTGAGCTCGTCGGCCAGTTCATCGGGCTGGCCGACCGTGTGACGGATCTGGCGTCGAGCCGTGCGTATCTCCAGACGTACGCGGAGAAGACCGCGGCCGACGCCGGGCGGATCTACGGCATCTGGGTGAACGGGGGACTGGTCGGCGGAGTCCTCTTCAGGGCGATGGACCTGGCACAGGGCACCGCCGAGGCGGGCTGCTGGCTGGAGCCGTCGGCGGTCGGCAAGGGGCTGGTGACCCGAGCCGCGCGCGTGATCATCGACTGGGCCATCGAGGAGCGGGACATCCACCGCGTGGAGTGGCAGGCCGCGACAGGGAACAGGGCCAGCGTCGCCGTGGCTCAGCGCCTGGGGATGACGCAGGACGGCGTGCTGCGCGGGAGCCGCCTGCACCGGGGCAAGCGCCACGACATCGAGGTCTGGTCGGTCCTGGCCGCGGAGTGGCGGGCCGCCAAACGAGCTCCGTCGTAGACACCGCGCCCTTGTGCTGATCCAGGCCCGGTCCGGCGCCCCACCTCATGCCGAGGCCGGGGCGCCGGTGCCTGCGTGCCCGAGCAGGCGTGGTCAGGAGTCGTCGTGTTCGGTTCCGCCGAAGAAGTGCAGCTGCCCCTGCCGGCGGATCGGCTGGCCGGCCGGCAGAGGATCGTGCCCCAGATCGGGCAGGGGCACCTGTGACCAGTCGATGAACGGGCGCCCCTCAGCCGTCCGGTGAATCGCCTCGCGCAACTCGAATCCCTTGTCGGCGCTGCCGCGGACATGGGTCCATATGCCGCACTCGTGGTCCAGGCCGTGGCCGAGGCCGGCCAGCCATGTCTCGAGATAGCCCTCCGCCGCGCCGCGGACGGAGGACGGATCGCTGAACAGCCAGACCCAGCCCTTGGTGCTACCGCTGTGCCCGATGAGATGGGTCATCTCGAGCAGATGGAAGCCGTGCGGATGGTGGGTGACGAGTCCGCCCGGCGGTTCGGGGAGCTCGATGTCCTCCAGGTGTTCTATGCGGGCCTTCGCGATGTGGTCGTAGGGATCGATGCGCAGTACGTCCCGATAGGCATCCGCCGCGGCCTCATGCTCGCCCAGCCAGTGCAGCGCACACGCGCGCGAAAAGGCTGCCAGATTGTCGGCCCCTTGCAGGGCGAGCGTGCGTTCCGCCGCCCGCACCACTTCGGCTGCCAGTTCCCGGCCCTGCTCGTCTTCCTCGTCCAATCCGACGGGTGGCGTGTGTTCGTAGTCGAAATGGTCCTCACTGGTGCCGAACTCATCGTTCAGGTGGGCCCGCAACGTGCCCAGCTGGAGCAGCGTCAGACCGGTGGAGCTGGCGGCGTCGTCGGGAACGACCGCCTGGATGGCGGCGTAGGCCGCCCGGATCTCCGCTTCGTCCTCCTCCAGCTCCTCAACCGTGTCGTGCTCGGCGGCTTCCCAGTAGTACTGAAGGAATGAGCCCGCGCTCCCGCGTGCCGCTTCCAGGTCTGTCAGGCTGTCCATGACTGCCAGAGCCTAGAGGGTGGCCCCGCAAATGATCTACGGCTTGGATGAGTAGTCCAGCTGCTCCGCCCACGTGGCAGCCGTGTCCTCGCCACGACCACGAAGTTGACGTGTGTGGCCGACGTGCTGGGCGGCAGCGCGCGCCTCGCGGCGGCCACCGCCTCGGTGGCGCGGCGCAGGCCATGCTGACGGCACCTTCCGCCGCATTGGTCCATCTGCAGCATGGGGTACGAAGGGTTCACCGGCAAGGTGCCGTGAACCGTGCGGGTGACGGACACCGTGCGGGTCCGCAGACCGGATCGCGCCGGATCAGGGCGGGGTGAAGAGAGTGGGAAAGCGCGGGGCCAGCCAGGGCTTGCGGCCCCAGGCCAGGACGCGTCCCCGGGCGAGGGCGCTCCATGGGCCGAGGCGGCCCAGCGCCACCAGGAGAAAGGCGACCGGCTCCATGAGGATCGTGCAGTCCGGGCGGCCCGGCGGCCGTGGATCGACGGCCACCGCGCCGTTGGTGAACGTGGCGCCGAAACGCGCGCCGCCCCCGAGGCGGAGAGCGTAGCGGGCCGTGTGCCCGGCGGCGGCGGGGCTGACGACCCGGTCCATCGCCACCATCAGGAACGGCAGGCACAGTTCGGCTCGGGCACGGCTGACCATATGCGGACGGCCCAGCGCACGGGCGAGGTCGTAGCCGTGGCCGAGCATATGCGTCAGCAGATACGACCCCAGTACGTCCCTGCTCATCGGGCCCATGGGGCTGACCAGTTCGCCCTGCGCCGCGGGCTGCCGGGCCGCCGCCTCGAGGAATGCGTCGGCCTGCGCCACGATCATGGCTGCCAGCGGCCCGGCGCCGCGCTCGGTGAACGCCGCGAGCGCGACCTCGTTGGCCTCGGCCAGCCCGCCCGGTGTGCCATCGCCGTACGGGCGCGACTTCCCGGCCGCGATGTCCGCCATCAGCTCATTGGCCTGCGCCAGATGCGCCGCCACCTCCCCGACCGACCACCGCGACCCGGGCACCGGCGCCCCGGTGTCGGTCGCGCCGCGCAACAGCACGGCGATATCCCCGGCGGTGGCGCGTATCGCCTCGCCCAGTCCCGCGGGCCGCAAGCCCCCGATGTCCCGCTCACTCACGGATCCCACCGCTCTCCCTCATTCAGCCGGACCGCTCCCCGGCGCGTACCCACTCCTTTCACACATGGCCCGAGACCGCCACCGGCTGGACGTATAAAGGAACCGCACGTGGACTCAAGGGACCGGGAGGGTGGGCCATGGGCGTATGGGGCAGGGCGCTTGACGCCGCGGGGATCAGCGATCCGACGTTGCGTGACGACTACGCGCGCCAGCGGAAACTGGTCGCGAGGTATCGGCGCAGCTCCTATCTCGCGGCGCGCATGCTTCTGCCCCGGCCGCTGCTGCCGCATCTGATCACGGCGATCGCCTTTATGCACCACACCGACAACCTCCTCGACAGCGGCCCCGAGGCCGAGCGCCCGGCCGCCTACGCACGGTGGGAGAAGGAAGTCCGCGAAGGCCTGGCCGTCGGTGAAAGCGATCACCCGGCCATCCGGCCGTTGCTGTACACCGTCTCCGCTCACCCCGGCTTCCGCGCCCGCGTCGAGGACTTCCTCGACGCGGCGGCCACGGAGCTGGAGTTCACCGGCTTCGCCACCGAAGCGGACTATCAGCGCTACGTCGACCAGTACGCGCTGCCCGCGTTCATGCTGATCGCGGGTCTGATCGCCGGGGAGGACCCTCCGTCGGGCTACCGCGAGGCGTGCCGTACGTACATCGACGGCAGCCAGCGCCTCGACTTCGCCAACGATCTGTCCGAAGACCTCGCCGAGGGGCGCCTCAACCTCGTGCGCGGCATGCTCGACGCCCACGGTGTCACCCGCGCCCATCTGGAGAGTGCCCGGGACACCCCCGGAACCCGGAGCCTTCTCGAACGCCTCCTCGGCCAGGCCCGCCAGAGCCTGGCCGCCAGCCGGAGCCTGGTCGATCTCGCACCGCCCGAGGGCCGCCCGCTGTTCCGTGCCGTGATCGAGATCGAGGACCTGACGGCCATGGCGGCCGCCGCCAAGGGCCCCGCCTTGCTCCACGCCCCCGCCCGTCCACCCGCGCCGGCCATCGCGCGCGTGCTTCTCCGGGAGCGCCGCCATGTCCGCCGACTGCGCGGCCCTGCGGGTCTGTGACGAGCGTCAGGCTCCAAGGTTCGGACGCGTACTCCCTGGCGCCCGCGTCTCCCGCGGTTCTTCCGGCTCTTCCTGGAGGTCCTTCGGCCCCGCTTCCCGGAAACGCAGCCCCACGACACTCACGGCGAACCCGACGAGGGCCAGTGCGGCGGTCCAGAGCGTGGCCGCGTACATCGCGTCCAGGAAGGCGCGGTCGGCCGTCTCCGCCAGTTGCGGCAGCCGTAGCGAATGCGCCAGCGAGCGTGCCGCCTCGGCCGAGGTCCGGGCCTGCTCCTCGGCGCCGGGCGGCAGCCCCCGAGGACCGCCGGGCAGCGCGGCATCGGCCATCCGCTCGCGGTACACCCCGGAGAGGACAGAGCCGGCCATCGCCACCCCGAGTGTCCCGCCCACCTGCCGCGTAACACTGTTGACGGCGGATCCGGCGCCCGCGAGATGCGGTGGCACCGCGCTCATCATCACGGCCGTGACGGGGGTGCCGATCAGGCCCATGCCGAATCCCTGCACCAGCAGCAGGGCCGCGATGGTCGGGACCGGGGTCCGCTCGTCGAACCACAGATAGGCGAGGTACGTGGCCGCGGTGATCAGTATTCCGGCGGCGACCGTCCACCGGGCCGACAGCCGCCGGCTCATCGCCGGGGACGCCTGACTGCCCAGGACGATGCCGACCGCGGCGGCGATCATCACGGTTCCGGCGCGCGCGGGGGAGAGCCCCAAGGGCCCCTGGAGATAGAAGGCCGCGTAGAACAGATGCCCGGCCAGCGCCATGAACGCGATCAGCAGCACCACGCTCCCGGCCGTGAACCCGGGCTGCCGGAAGAGCCGCACATCCAGGCTGGGCGCCGGGGATCTGCGCTGACCGGCCACGAAGGCGGCCAGCAGCGCGCCTCCCAGCAGCAGCGGAAGCAGGACGTGCGGCCCGTACCAGGTCTCCCCGTTGCCCAGCTCGATGACCCCGTAGACCAGGCCACCGAGACCGAGCACCGACAGGGCAAGACCCGGCAGATCGAGCACCTGCCGTCGCGCGCCGCCCAGCTCGGGAACGACGGCCACCACTCCGGCCAGACACAGGGCGACGATCGGCACATTGACCAGGAACACCGACCCCCACCAGAAGTGGCTGAGCAGCGCCCCGCCGACGACCGGGCCGACGGCCACGCCGAGGCCGCTGGACGAGCTCCAGATCGCGATCGCACGAGTGCGCTTCTCCGCCGGGGTGCTCCGTACGATGATCGACAGCGTCGCGGGCATCAGCAGCGCACTGCCCGCGCCCATGAAGCCGCGCGCCACGATGAGCCAGGCCGGACTTCCGGCGAACGCACCTGCGCCGGAGGCGGCGCCGAACAGGGCCAGACCGGCGAGCAGGGTGGTACGGGGACCGAAGCGGTCGGCCAGCGCGCCGCCCGCGAAGAGGGTGCCGGCGAAGACCAGGGTGTAGGCGCTGGCCACCCACTCCAGTTCGGCGGGGGTCGCGCCCAGGCCCCGGTCCGGATCGGCCAGGGTGGTGACGGCGACATTGAGGATCGAGGTGTCCAGCCAGATCAGCATCTGGGCACAGACCACGACCAGGACGACGGCCCACGACCGGGACGGGGCGGCTTTGGTCATTCCGCGCCCAGCCCGTCGCGCCAGCTCGGCCGCAGCGGCTTCCAGCCCAGCGCCGTACGCGCCCGGTCGCCCGCCGCCCCGCGCGCCGCGGTGAGCTGATGGGTGAGGAACCAGCCGAGCAGCCGGGGCGCGAGCGCGGCCGGGATCGTGCGCGGCGGCGGGCCGCCCAGCGCTCGGGCATAGGCCGGAAGCCACTGCGCGGCCGGGGCCGGCTCGTCGTCCGTCACATGGAAGACGCCGGTGGCGTCCGATTCGACGGCGGCGACCGTGGCCGCCACCGCGTCTTCCACATGCAGGAACGAGGTGATCCCGGACGCGCCCTCGGGGAGCGGGAGCCGGCCGGCCAGCACCGCCTGCCCGGTCCCGCCGGTACGGGCGTACGCGGTTCCGGCGCCGTACAGCGTGCCGTACCGCAACACCACGCCCGCGAGGTCGAGGCTGTCCAGGACCAGCCGCTCCAGCTCGGCGACGGCCCGTACGGTGGCCGCCCAGCCGGGGTCGGGGGCGTCCACGTAGAGCGGCGCGTCCTCGTCGAGGACCGGATCCCCGGCCGGCGCGGCGGCGAAGGCGATGCTCTGCGCGACCAGTCGCCGGGCCCCGGCCGCGCGGGCCGCCGCGACCAGATGGGCGGTGCCCTCGGTACGCAGCCGCGCGGTCAGCGCGAAGGCCTCCGCGGGGTCGTCGGGTAACAGCCGCAGCGCCGTCATCTGGTGGACGACCACCTCGGGCCGGGCGGCCGAGACCGCCGACAGCAGGGCCTGTTGGTCAAGGGCGTCGGCGACCACGACCGTGTCGGCGTCTTCGTTCAGGGCCTTCGCCCGGGACTCCTCCCGTACCAGCGCGCTCACCTGGTGGCCCCGCGCCCGCAACGCGCCCACCAGCGGGTGTCCGATCACTCCGGTCGCCCCGGCGACAAGTATCCGCAACGGTCAGCCCTCCGCACCGGGAGAAAGGGGGGTGCGCACCCGCATCAGCAGATGGCACGCCGCATCGCCCTCCCGCAGACAGCTCGTGGCCCGGTTCTCCGACAGGGTCACGCCGAGCCCTTCGGACCAGCCCGCGTGGACATCGGTGCACGGGCACTGGTAGCCCTCCAGCGAACCGGCCATCCGCACCATGGTGATGGCGAAGTTCCGCCGCAGCGTGAGCACGATCAGATCGTCCCCGGCCACCTCGGTGGAGGCGTTGCGCAGCTCCCGCGGGAACATCCGGTCGCCGCACTCGTCGTACCGGCGGCGCAGCTCCTCCAGGTCCTTGGCGCCGTCACCGCTGTCGGGCAGCGCGCCGCTCCGCCGGGCGACCTGCTGCCCGACCTTGAGGGCGATCTTGCGCATCGCCTCGGCGTTGATCTCGTTCGCGACCTGCTGTCCGAACCGCTTGGCCACCCCCTGATACCAGTTGGCGTCGTGCTGCCACCACAGCCGGTATGCCTCCGTGCTCATGTGTGCTCCTTGGCCGCGAACCTGTCGCGTATCACTCGTTTGAGAACCTTGCCCGTGGCGCCCTTTGCCACGTCGTCGGGCTTCATCCGCAGGGCCCGCGTCACCGGGGGGAATCCGGCATCGGCGAGGGCGGCGTTGACCCGTCCGGTCCACGTCTCATCTCCGTGGCTGCCGTCGTTGTCGCTGTCGTCCGCGAGCTGGAGCAGCGCGTACGCCTCGGCCTCTCCGTCGCCGTCCCAGTCCGCCCGTACCCCCTTCGGGGCGACCCCGACGAGCGTGCAGTCGGCCAGCTCGGGCAGCTCCCGCAGCAGCAACTCCTCGGTACGGGTGCTGAACAGGATCCCGTTCCGGGTGCGAATGGCGTCCGGGGCACGGTCGAGGTGGTAGAAGTTGCCCTCCTCGTCCTGGTAGGCGAGGTCTCCGGTGAGCCAGTAGCCGCCCAGCCGCAGCCGGTGGAAGGTCAGCGAGTCGTTCCAGTACCCGGGGGTGAGCGTCGGCGACTTCAGCCCCAGGCGGCCGATCTGCCCGGGCGGCAGCGGGGTGCCGTCCTCGGCGAGCACGGCGGCCTGGGCGAAGCTGATCGGCTTGCCGACGCAGCGCGAGTAGGCAGAGGTGTCCTTGGTGTGCCGGTTGTGGAAGACCGAGTAGCCGGCTTCCGACGAGCCGAGCCCGTCCACGAAGACCGAGCCCTCGACCCGGGTACGGCGCAGGTCCCTGCCGATCCGCTCATGGCCGCCGTGCCGGACCAGGACCCGGATATGCGCCTCGTGTGCCGCGTCCCCGGTGTTGAACCACACCTGCACACTGGACAGGTCCCGGGCTGCCAGGTCGGCGGCGGCCATTTCGCCGAAGGTCGCCGCGAAGGCCAGCACCGTACTGGGCCGGAACTCCTCGATGGCGTCCAGCACATCGGCGCCCCGCCGGCTGGAGAGCAGTTTGATGTTCGCGCGCAGCAGCAGGCAGTACAGCAGTGTCGCCACCGCGGCGTTGTGCGCGCCCGGCAGCCCCACGAGCGTGCGCTCCATATCGGCGCCGGTGGAGTAGCGGAGCCGGTGCACCTGCGCGTACATCAGCGTGTGGTGGGTGTGCGGCACGCCCTTGGGCATCCCGGTGGTGCCCGAGGAGTGGGAGATGATCACGGGGTCGGTCGGGTCGTGCCGGTACGGGTAGGACCGGGGCAGCAGCTCGCGGTGGGCCGGCCGGATCTCGGCGGCGGTCACGCGGAAGCCCAGCCCGGACCCGGACAGCACGGCATGGTGGTCGCGGTCGGTGAAGGCGCCCACCGCGCCCTGTCCGCGTACGTACTCCCGGGCGATCTCCGGGGGCAGATTGCCGTTGACGAACGACGGGATGGCGCCGAGGGACGTCAGCGCCAGGAAGTTCACCGCGAACTCGGTGCTGGAGGCGGTCTGCACGGCGACCGGATCGCGGGGCCGCACGCCCTGGGCGGCGTACCAGCCTGCGTACGTCTCGACTGCCTCGTCCAGTTGACCGAGCGTCAGCGTCTCGGGGCGGCTGCCGTCCGGCGCCTGCCAGCTGCCGTCCGTCCACAGCGCGGGCTCGTCGAGCGGGCGGCCGTATGCCTTCAGGCGGTGCAGGACATTGCCGGCACCGAGCTCGGTGTCGGAGCAGATCCGCGCCCGCTCCTGCCTAGTGATGAGCATGGGTCTCCCTGTCGTCCCTTACGGCGTGCGCGTCCGTCGGCGCGCTCGGGGGAGTTTCCGTGTCGGCGGTGAGCCGGAACGCGGTGCGGCCGCCCCGCGCGCCCGGCTCCGTCACCAGGAGGTGACTGCCGCCGTCCCGCAGCAGCCGCCGGTGGGCGGCGGCCAGGTCGAACAGGCCCAGGATGTTTCCGGGATGCCCGGGCGTGTCGGTTTCGTCGTGGGTGGCGTGGTCGGCGTCGTACGCCTCGGCCGACCGGACCGAGACCGGTGCCTCGCCGCCCGGCCGGCCGAGCAGCACCGCCGCCGCCAGCCCGGCGGGCGTCGACGGGGGCGGGACGGGGCGGCCGCTGTCGACGGCCAGTTCCCGGTACGCGTCGGCCACCCTTGCCCAGCCATCGGCCGGGGGGACCCCCGCCTCACGGCGCTCTCCGCCGCCCAGCTCGACACCCAGCACCAGGACCCGGTCCAGCTCCGGGTCCTCCAGCAGCAGATCCGCCATGGCCAGCAGCTCGGTCACCGGATCGTCGAGGGTGGAGAGGCTGAACGTCTGCCCGGTGATCCCGAACTCCCGGCTCGTATAGCCCAGTACGGAGTTGGCGGTGGCCTGCATGAACAGCAGCGGGTTGTGGACCTGCCCGGAGACCATCCGCCGACTGGCCAGATCCGCGGTGGTGGTGTCGCCCATCAGACTGGCCAGTGCCACGGCGGTACGTGAGCCGTCCCCCGGCCGTTCGGTCAGGCACTGCCGGCTGACCTCGTACGCCAGCGGGCTGAACGACGACTCCACGAAACCGGGCAGCCGCGGCAGCGGTAGGTCGTCGTCCCGCCCGGTGCCGAGCGTCGCGGTGGCGGTGGCGAGGATGCCCAAGGGGGAGCGGAGTACCGTCTTCTCGGTCTTCACGGCCGCTCCAGCACGAGTGCGGTGTTGGCGCCCCCGAAGGCGGCGTTGACGGTGAGGGCCCGGCGCAGCTCGGCCGTACGCGGCTGGTTCGGCACATAGTCCAGGTCGCACTCCGGGGCCGGGCGGGTGAACCCGGCGGTGGGCGGCAGTACGCCGTCCAGCAGGGCCAGCATCGTGATCACGAACTCCACGACGCCCGCGGCCTCCAGGAGATGGCCGGTGGTGCTCTTGGTGGAGCTGATGGGTATGGTCTCGGCCCGCTCGGGGAAGGCGGCCCGCAGTCCGCGGGTCTCCGCCCCGTCGTTGTACTTGGTGCCGGTCCCATGGGCGTTGACATAGCCGAGGCCCGCCCCGTCCGGGTCCCCGGCGCGCCGCATCGCCTGCCGCGTCGCGCGCGCCAGTCCGACGCCCTCCGGGTGTGGTTGGGCGATGTGGTGGGTGTCCGTGGCCGCGCCCCAGCCCACCACGGTGGCCAGCGGCCGGGCGCCGCGGCGCCGGGCGTGTTCGGCGGACTCCAGCACGACGGCCGCCACCCCGTCGCCCAGCAGCAGTCCACTGCGGTCGGCGCTGAACGGGCGCACCGCGCCGTCGCGGGACAGCGCTCGGCCGGAGTCGAACTTGGCGAAGGTCTCCTCCTCCACCAGGTATCCACCCGCGCAGACCGCCGCGTCGATCCGGCCCGAGGAGATCAGCCGGCAGGCATGGATGATCGCCGCGGCGGAGGCGACACAGGCGTTGGTGAAGGTGAGCCGCGGCCCGGTCAGCGCGAGCCGCCCGGCCAGCAGTTCGGCGAGGCGCGCGGGCACGTCCGGTGAGCTGGTCGATCATCGTCGTGAGCTGGTCGTACTGGTCCAGATGGAGCCGGGCCAGGAACGCGTGGTGCTCGCGGAATCGGCCGGT
>NZ_JBSFMM010000310.1:0-10521 GCF_053599555.1 Streptomyces sp. NPDC000941 | reverse complement strand
CGCGGAGCGGGAAGGGCTGCGGGATGTGGCGCGTGCGCTGGCCGGCGAGCGGGCGGTGTTCGAGCGCCGCGCCGTGATCGTGGCCGAGGACCGCGATGAGCTCGTACGCGGCCTGGACGCACTGGCGGCCGGCGCTCCGGCGCCCCACCTGGCGGAGCGCCTGACGCAGCCGGGCGATACCGACGCGCCCGTGGTGGCGGTGCTGTTCACGGGCCAGGGGGCGCAGCGCGTCGGCATGGGGCGTGAGCTGTACGCGGCGTTTCCCGCGTTCGCCGCCGCCTTCGACGCCGTATGCGCGGAGCTCACGACGGCGGGCGGCCCCGACGTACGGAAGTTGCTCCTCGAAGATGACGACGCCTCTGCATCCGAGGTGTGCGAGCGCACCGAGTTCGCGCAGCCCGCGCTGTTCGCGCTGGAAGTGGCGCTGTACCGGCTGGTGGAGACCTCGGGGATCAGGCCCCGGTTTCTGCTCGGACACTCGGTGGGAGAGCTGGTGGCCGCGCATGTGGCCGGGGTGCTCTCACTGCCGGACGCGGCGCGGCTGGTCGTCGCCCGGGGCAGGCTGATGCAGGCGCTCCCTGCGGGCGGGGCCATGGTGGCGGTGGAGATCTCGGAGCGGGAGGCGGGTCGGCTGCTGGCGGAGGCGCAATCCGGCTCGCCCGAGGCAGCCCGGGTGGGCCTGGCCGCGGTCAACGGCCCTCGCTCGGTGGTGCTGTCCGGCGACGAGGGCGCCGTACGGGAGCTGGCGGGGCGGTGCGCGGAGCTCGGCCACCGCACGCGGCGACTCAGGGTGAGCCACGCCTTCCACTCGCCCCGTATGGACCCGATGCTGGAGGAGTTCCGCCAGGAGACGGAGCGCGTGACGTACCACCTCGCGCGTATCCCCGTTGTGTCGAACGTGACCGGCGCCCTGCTGCCCGCCGAGGAGTTCGGCACGCCCGAGTACTGGGTGCGGCACGTCCGCGCGGCGGTGCGTTTCGGCGACGGGGTGGCGTGGCTGCGCGAGCAGGGCGTCCGTACGTTTCTGGAGCTCGGCCCGGATGGCACACTGTGCGGCCTGGTCCAGGACGTCTTCGCCGCCGAAGAGCCGGGAGCCGCCGCCGAAAGGCTGGGAGCCGCCGCCGAAGAGCCCGGAGCCGACGCCGAAGACGTCTTCCTGGCCGCGGCCCTGCGCCCCGACCGGGGCGAGAGCCAGACGTATCTCGCGGCCCTCGCGCGGCTCTTCGTGTCCGGGATGGAGGTGGACTGGCCAGGGGCGATGGGGTGGTCGCCCGCCGCGGTCGGGGGTGTCGAGCTGCCGACCTATGCCTTCGAACGGGAGCGTTACTGGCTGGAGGCGGCCGGGCCCGGCGGATCCGGGGCGAGCGGTGGCGAGGGGCCGCTGTGGGAGGCGGTGGAGCGGGGCGATGTCCCGCGCGTCGGTGAGCTGCTGGGGGTGGACGAGGGGGCCGGTCTCGGGACACTGGTGCCCGCGCTCGGGGCTTGGTGGCGGGGGTGCCGCGACCGTGGCGTGCTGGACGGGTGGCGCTATCGGGAGGTGTGGCGGCCGACGGGTGACAGTGGCGCGGGGGCGCCGACGGGGCGTTGGCTGGTGGTTGCTGCCGACGGGGTGAACGGATCGCCCGTCGTCGAGGAGTTGGAGCGGTCCGGGGCCAGGGCGGCCCTCCACGCGGCCGAGGGGTGCGTGGCGCGCGAGGCGCTGGTGGAGCGGCTGCGGGCCGAGTTGGGGCCCGAGCCCGAGGTGGACGGGGTGGCGTTGCTGTTGGCGGGCGGCGGCGGCCCGGGCGCGGGGGCGCTGCTCCTGGCGTGGCTCCAGGCCCTGGGCGATGTGGGGGCGGCGGCTCGGCTGTGGTGTGTGACTCGCGGCGCGGTGTCGGTGGGCGGCGGGGACGCGGTGGTGTCGCCCGGGCTGGGCCAGGTGTGGGGGCTGGGACGGGTGGCCGCCCTTGAGGCTCCGGAGGTGTGGGGCGGGCTGGTCGACCTTCCGGACCCGCTGGACACGCGGGCGGCGCGGAGCCTGGTGCGGGCGCTGGCGGGGCCCGAGCGGGAGTGCGCGGTACGGGCGTCCGGGGTGTTCGTACGCCGCCTGGAGCGCGCCCCGCTGGCCGGGGCGGTGGCGGAGCCGGGGCGCGAGTGGCGGCCGCACGGCACGGTACTGATCACCGGCGGTACGGGCGGGCTGGGCGCGCATGTGGCTCGATGGCTGGCCGGCCGCGGCCCGGTGCATCTGCTGTTGCTGAGCCGGCGCGGCGAGGCGGCCGAAGGCGCCGCCGGGCTCCGGGACGAGCTGGCCGGGCTGGGGGCGCGGGTGACCGTGGCGGCGTGCGATGTGGCCGATCGCGACGCGCTCGCGCGGGTCCTGGCCGGGGTGCCGGAGGACGCCCCACTGACGGCCGTGGTGCATGCGGCGGGTGCGCTGGACGACGCCGTCCTGGCGACGCTGACCCCGGAGCGGCTGGAGGCGGCGCGGCAGGCCAAGGCGGTCGGGGCGTGGCAACTGCACGAGCTGACGCGCGGCGCCGACCTCGCGGCCTTCGTGGTGTTCTCCTCGGCGGCTGCGACGTTCGGCTCGGCGGGGCAGGGCGGCTACGCCGCGGCGAACGCCGAGGTGGACGCGCTGATCAAACATCGGCGCGGCCTCGGGCTGCCGGGCCTGTCGGTGGCGTGGGGGGCCTGGGCCGGCGGCGGGATGGCGGACGCCGCCGCGGACGCCGGGCGGTTGCGCCGCCACGGCATGGCGGCCATGGACCCCCGGCTGGCTCTGACGGCGCTCGGGCAGGCGCTGGAGCACGACGAGACCTGCCTGACCGTCGCGGACATCGACTGGCGGGCCTTCGTCGACCACGCCCCCGCCACCGGACTCGACCCCTTGATCAGCGGGATCCCCGAGGCCCGGACGGCTTGGGACGCCGCGGGCCGCGGCGCCGCCGAGGCCGCCGGAACGCTCCGGACGCGGCTGGCCGGGCTGTCCGCGGACGAGCAGCGGCGCATGGTGGTCGAGTTGGTCCGTACGCACGCGGCCACCGTGCTCGGCCACGCCGGCCCGGCGGCCGTGCCGCCGGAGCGCGCCTTCCGTGAGCTGGGCTTCGACTCGTTGACCGCCGTGGAGCTGCGCAACCGGCTCAACGCCGCCACCGGCCTCAGGCTGCCCGCCACCGCGGTGTTCGACTACCCTCACCCGGCCGCGCTCGCCCAGCACACCTGGGAGCAGCTGTTCGGCGCCCCCGGAACGGCCGGTGGACCGTCCTCTGCCGATCCGCGGCCCACGGCGACGGACGAGCCGATCGCCGTGGTGGGGATGGCCTGTCGCTTCCCCGGCGGTGTCCGCTCCGCGGAGGAGTTCTGGGAGCTGCTGGCCCAGGGCAGGGACGCGATCGCGGGCTTCCCGATGGACCGGGGCTGGGGCGGTGCGGCGCTGTACGACGCCGATCCGGAGCGCCCCGGCACCTCGTATGCGCGGGTGGGCGGTTTCCTCTACGACGCGGCGGAGTTCGATGCGGGGTTCTTCGGGATCAGCCCGCGTGAGGCGCTGGCGATGGACCCGCAGCAGCGGCTGCTGCTGGAAACGTCCTGGGAGACCTTCGAACACGCCGGCCTCGACCCCGCCGACCTGCGGGGCAGCCGCACCGGCGCCTTCGTGGGTATGGCGCAGCAGGACTACATCAACCTGCTGCGCCACACGGGCGAGGACCTTGAGGGTTATGCGATGACCGGCGTCTCGGGCAGCGCGCTGTCGGGTCGGTTGGCGTACAGCTTTGGTTTTGAGGGTCCTGCGGTGACGGTGGATACGGCGTGTTCTTCGTCGTTGGTGGCGTTGCATTTGGCGTGTCAGTCGTTGCGGTCGGGAGAGTGTTCGCTGGCGTTGGCGGGTGGGGTGACGGTGATGTCGACGCCGGGTGTGTTTGTGGAGTTCTCCCGTCAGCGTGGTCTGGCGGCGGACGGGCGGTGCAAGCCGTACGCCGCCGCCGCTGACGGAGTTGGCTGGTCCGAAGGGGTGGGGATGCTGTTGGTGGAGCGGTTGTCGGATGCGCGGCAGTTGGGGCATCGGGTGTTGGCGGTGGTGCGGGGCAGTGCGGTGAATCAGGACGGGGCGAGCAATGGTTTGACGGCGCCGAATGGTCCGTCGCAGCAGCGGGTGATTCGGCAGGCGTTGGCGGGTGCGGGGCTGGCGGCGTCGGATGTGGATGTGGTGGAGGGGCATGGTACGGGGACGACGCTGGGGGATCCGATCGAGGCGCAGGCGATCCTCGCTACGTATGGCCAGGATCGCCCGGAAGACCGGCCGTTGTGGTTGGGGTCGGTGAAGTCGAACATCGGCCATACGCAGGCGGCGGCCGGTGTCGCCGGGGTGATCAAGATGGTGCTGTCGCTCCAGCACGACCTGCTGCCACCGAGCCTGCACACGAACACCCCAACCCCTCATGTCGATTGGTCGGCCGGGAGGGTGCGGCTGCTGAGCGAGTCGGTGCCGTGGCCGGGGAACGGGCGTCCGTGCCGGGCGGGTGTGTCGTCCTTCGGGGTCAGTGGCACCAACGCGCACATCATCCTGGAGCAGGCCCCGGACGAGGCCGTGGCGGAGCGCGGGCCCACGCACGAATCGCCGGTGGTGCCGTGGCTGGTCTCGGCGCGTTCGGAGGGCGCGCTGAGAGGGCAGGCCCGCCGGTTGCGGGAGTTTGTCGCGGACCGGGAAGAGCTGCGGGATGTGGCGCATGCGCTGGCCGGCGAGCGGGCGGTGTTCGAGCGCCGCGCCGTGATCGTGGCCGAGGACCGCGACGAGCTCGTACGCGGCCTGGACGCACTGGCCACTGGGGCACCGGCCGCCGGACTGGTCGAGGGGCCGCCCGGCCCGGCCGCCCATGGCAAGGTCGCGATGCTGTTCGGCGGCCAGGGCACCCAATGGGACGGCATGACCGCCGAGCTCCTGGACACCGCACCCGTGTTCGCCGACCAGATGGCGGCCTGCGCGGAAGCCCTCGCGTCCTACGTGGACTGGTCCCTGACCGATGTGGTGCGCGGCGAGCCGGACGCCCCGCCGCTGGACCGGGCGGATGTGGTCCAGCCGGTGCTCTTCGCGGTCATGGTGTCGCTGGCGGCGCTGTGGCGGTCGTACGGTGTGCGACCCGACGCGGTGGCCGGTCACTCCCAGGGCGAGATCGCCGCAGCGTATGTCGCCGGCGCGCTGTCGCTGGAGGACGCCGTACGGATCGTCGCGCTGCGCAGCCAGGCGCTGTCCGCGCTGGCCGGGCGGGGTGCGATGCTCTCGGTCGGCATGCCCGCCCAGGAACTCGAACCGCGCCTCGCGCCATGGGCCGGTCGGCTGAGTGTCGCGGCCGACAACGGCGCGGGCTCCGCGGTGGTGTCCGGGACCCCCGAGGCCGTGGACGCGCTGCTGGCGGAGCTGACCGCGGACGGCGTCCGGGCACGTAAGCTCAAGGTCGACTGGGCCTCCCACTCCCCGCAGGTCGAGGCCATCCACGAGCGCCTGCTCACCCTGCTCGCCCCGATCCGCCCCCGCACCGGCGACATCCCCCTGTACTCGACCGTCACCGGCGAGCGCATGGACGGCAGCGGCCTCGACGCCGAGTACTGGTACCGCAATCTGCGCCAGATGGTGCGTTTCCAGGACGCCACCCGCGCGCTCGTCGAGGACGGCCACACGGTCTTCATCGAGTCCGGCCCGCACCCGGCCGTCTCGGTCGGTGTGCAGGAGACCCTTGACGCGCTCGGTGCCGCGGACGCCCTGGTGCTGGGCACGCTACGGCGTGGCGAAGGGGGCCTGACCCGCTTCCTGACGTCCGTGGCGCGGCTCTTCGTCGCCGGTGGTGGGGTGGACTGGTCCCCGGCTGTGGGGCCGGCAGCCGGCCGGCGGGGCAGTGTCGGACTCCCCACGTACGCCTTCGAACGGCACCGGTTCTGGTTGGAGCCCGCGCCCGAGCCCGCGGGGGCGGTGGGCGGTGGCGCGGCCCCGGGCGCCGACGAGCCGTTGTGGGCCGCGGTACGGCGGGGCGATATCGCGGGAGTGGGGCGGTTGCTGGGGGTGGGAGAGAGGGCCTCGCTCGAGGTGTTGGTGCCGGCCCTGGAGGCGTGGCGGCAGCGGTGCCACGATCGCGAGTCGGTGGACGGCCTGCGCTACCGGGAGGCGTGGCGACCGACGGGGGTCGGTGGCGCGGGGGTGCTCACGGGACGTTGGCTCGTGGTGGCCGCGGACGGGGCGCGACGGGCGGTCGTCGAGGGGCTGGAGCGGGCCGGCGCGCGCGTGGTGCGCGTACCCCCGGGGCCAGGACCGGACGACCACACGGCGCTGGTCGAACGGTTACGGGCCGAGTCGGAGCCCGAGCCCGCGGCCAAGGGGCTGGTGCTGGTCGCGGATGACGAGACGTCGGAGTCGTTGCCGCGGGTCCTGGTACAGGCATTGGGTGACGCGGATGCGGGGGCTCGGCTGTGGTGTGTGACCAGCGGGGCAGTGTCACTCGACGGCGACGACGAGCCGGGGTCCCAGGCGTCGGCCCGGGTGTGGGACGCGGCCCGCAGGGTGAGGCTTGAGGATCCGCAGCGGTGGGGTGGGCTGATCGATGTGGCGGGCCTGCCCGACCGCAGGGTCGTCGACGGGCTCATCGGGGTCCTCCACGGCGACGAGCGCGAGTGCGCGGTGCGCACCTCGGGGGTGTTCGTACGCCGGGTGGTGCGGGCTCCGTTGGCCGGGGCGGTCGCGGAGCGGGCGTGGCGGCCCGAGGGCACCGTACTGATCGACGGCGGCGCCCTCGGACCGGGCCCCCACACGGCCCGGTGGCTGGCCGCCCGCGGCGCCGAACACCTCCTGCTCCTCGACGAGAACGGCGACGGGTTCGGGATCGCGGACGAACTCTCCGAGGCCGGGGTCCGGGTGACGACGGCGGCGTGCGACCCGGCCGACCGTCAAGCGCTGGCGCAACTGCTGACCGCCATCCCGGAGGAGTATCCCCTGCGTGCCGTGGTGCATACGGCGCAGGGGGACGACAGCATCGTGGGGGCGTGGAATCTGCACGAGCTGACACGCGACACCGACCTTTCGGCGTTCGTCGTGTTCTCGTCGGCAGCGCCGCTCCTCGGGGCCCCTGGACACGGCGCCTGTGCCGAGGCGGCGGCCCTGATGCGCCACCGTCGCGGCCTGGGACTGCCGGGGCTGTCCATGACCTGGGGCCCCTGGGCCGTCGACGGCACCGGATCGAACGGAACAGCGGGCGCGGAGGCCGCGCGGCCGCGGAGCGGCGGTGGTGTGGCGGCCATGGACCCGCGGCTCGCCCTGGAAGCGCTGGGGCAGGCGCTCGACCACGGCGAGACCTCCCTGACCGTCGCCGACATCGACTGGCCGCACCTGGTGGAAACCGCGACCGAGGCGGGGCTCGACCCCCTGATCAGCGAGATCCCCGAGGCGCGCGAGGCCTGGCAACTCGTCCGAGGCGACGCCGGTCGCGAGCCCGAGGGTGCGCTGCGCGCGCGGCTGGCCGGACTGACCGCGGACGAGCGGCTGCGGGCGCTCGTCGAGCTGGTCCGGACACACGCGGCGGCCGTCCTCGGGCACGACGGGCCGGCGGCCGTGGAGCCGGAACGCGCCTTCCGCGAGCTGGGCTTCGACTCGCTGACCGCCGTGGAGCTGCGCAACCGGCTGAACATCGCCACCGGTCTGTCACTGCCCGCCACCGTCGTCTTCGACCACCCAAACCCGGCCGCGCTCGCCCGCGGCATGCGCGAGCTGCTGTTCGGCGGCGGGACTGCCACCGGCTCGGCCGCGCCCGTGGCCCGCGAGGCGGTGGGGACGGACGAGCCGATCGCCGTGGTGGGGATGGCGTGCCGCTTCCCCGGCGGTGTCCGCTCCGCGGAGGAGTTCTGGCAGCTGCTGGCCTCGGGCAAGGACGCCATCGCGGAGTTTCCGGCCGACCGGGGCTGGGACATGGAAACCCTCTACGACCCGGATCCGGAGCGCCCCGGCACCTCGTACGCGCGAGCGGGCGGTTTCCTCTACGACGCGGCGGACTTCGACGCGGGGTTCTTCGGCATCAGCCCCCGCGAGGCACTGGCCATGGACCCGCAGCAACGCCTGCTGCTCGAGACCTCCTGGGAGGCCCTGGAGCGGGCCGGAATCGATCCGCGGTCGCTGGGCGGCAGCCGCACCGGCGTATTCGCCGGGCTGGCGCTCCAGGACTACGCCGAGGTGGTGCGGCAGGGCGGGCCGGAGCTGGCGGGGTACGCGCTGACCGGGATCTCCGGCAGCGTGCTGTCAGGCAGGCTCGCGTACACCTTCGGTTTCGAGGGCCCCGCGGTGACGGTGGACACGGCGTGTTCCTCGTCGCTGGTGGCACTGCACCTGGCGTGTCAGTCGCTGCGGTCCGGCGAATGCTCACTGGCGCTGGCGGGCGGGGCGACGGTGATGTCCACCCCGGCCGCCTTCCTGGAGTTCTCCCGCCAGCGCGGGCTCGCCGCCGACGGCCGGTGCAAGGCGTACGCGGCCGCCGCCGACGGGGTCGGCTGGTCCGAGGGCGTGGGCGTACTGCTGCTGGAGCGCCTTTCCGACGCGCGACGCCTGGGACACCGGGTGCTCGCGGTCGTACGCGGCAGTGCGGTGAACCAGGACGGCGCGAGCAACGGGCTCACCGCACCCAACGGGCCTGCCCAGCAACGGGTGATCCGTCAGGCACTCGCCAACGCCGATGTGCCCGCCACCGGCATCGACGCGGTGGAGGGGCATGGGACGGGGACGACGCTGGGCGATCCGATCGAGGCGCAGGCGATCCTTGCGACGTATGGCCAGGATCGTCCGGAGGGCCGGCCGTTGTGGTTGGGGTCGGTGAAGTCGAACATCGGGCATACGCAGGCGGCGGCCGGTGTCGCCGGGGTGATCAAGATGGTGCTGGCACTCCAGCACGACCTGCTGCCACCGAGCCTGTACGTCAACGACCCGTCGCCGCACGTGGACTGGTCCTCGGGCCGGGTGCGGCTGCTGAACGAGCCGGTGCCATGGCCACGGAACGGACACCCTCGGCGCGCGGGGATCTCCTCCTTCGGGGTCAGCGGGACCAACGCCCACATCATCCTGGAACAGGCCCCCGAGGAGCCCGAGCCGGAGTCCGCGTCGGAAGACGAGGACCAGAACGAGGACCGGGACGAGGGGCAGGCGGTAGCCGTGTCCGCGGTGGTGCCATGGGTGGTGTCGGCGCGCTCCGAGACGGCGCTACGGGGCCAGGCACACCGGCTGCGGGAGCTCGCCGCAGAGGAGGAGAACCTGAGGCCCGTAGAGGTCGCGCGGGCGCTGATGACCGAGCGGGCGGTGTTCGAGCGCCGCGCCGTCGTCGTGGCCGAGGACCGCGAGGGCTTCGTACGCGGCCTGGACGCGCTCGCCGCCGGAGTGTCCGCAACCGCTCTGGTGGCGGGCGCGCCACGGCCCGGAACCGACGCCGGGCTCGCGCTGCTCTTCGCCGGCCAGGGCACCCAACGCATCGGCACGGGATTGGAGTTGGCCGCCGTCTTTCCGGCGTACGCCCATGCCCTGGACGTGGTGGTCACCGAGCTGGACACCCGGCTGGACCGGCCGCTGCGCCCGCTGCTGTTCGCCGCGCCCGGTACGGACGAGGCCGCCCTGCTGGACCGTACCCGCTACGCCCAGCCGGCCCTGTTCGCGGTCGAAGTGGCGCTGTTCCGGCTGCTGGAGTCCTTCGGCGTACGCCCCGACTTCCTGATCGGCCACTCCCTCGGCGAGCTGACCGCCGCACACGTCGCCGGGGTCCTCACCCTGCCGGACGCCGCGCTGCTGGTGGCCGCGCGCGGCCGGCTCATGGAGCAGCTGCCGCCCGGAGGGGCGATGGTGGCGTTGCGGGCCACCGAGGACGAGGTGGCGGAGGCCCTGGCGGGACGCGAGGCGCTGGTGTCGGTGGCGGCGGTGAACGGGCCCAGGGCGGTGGTGGTCTCGGGGGAGCGGAGCGCGGTCGACGAGGTGGCTGAGGCGTTCGCCGCGCGGGGCCGCAAGACCCGGCGGCTGCGAGTCGGCCACGCGTTCCACTCCCCGCTGATGGAGCCGATGCTGGACGCGTTCCGCGAGGTCGCCGCCTCGCTGACGTATGCGGAACCGACCCTCGGCCTGGTGTCGAACCTGACCGGGGAACTCGCCCGTCCCGGCGAGCTGACGGACCCGGAGTACTGGGTGCGGCACGTACGCCACGCCGTGCGGTTCAACGACGGACTGGCGTGGCTGCGGGCGCAGGGCGTCAGCACCTTCCTGGAACTGGGCCCGGACGGCACGCTGTCCGCCCTCGCCCAGGACGACCCGGAAGGCGACACGGACGCAGAGCACGCCCCGATGTCCGCGGCGGTGTCCGGGGTCGCGCCCGCGGCGGACCGGATCGTGTCGGCACCCTTGCTACGCCCGGACCGGCCCGAGGCCCACACCCTGCTCACCGCCCTCGCCCGGATCCACGTCCACGGCGTGACCGTCGACTGGCCGGCGGTCATCGGCCCCGCCCCGGCCGAAGCGGCCGGCCGGCGCAGGGT
>NZ_JBSFMM010000309.1:0-10590 GCF_053599555.1 Streptomyces sp. NPDC000941 | reverse complement strand
GGATCACATCGGCGCGGCGGGTGGGGCGTGTGGCGTCGGCTCCCGGCTCAGGCGGCCGACCGGTCGCAGCTGGTGCGGCCGGGGTGCCAGCGGCAGGCGATGGCCGCGAAGCCGCCGTCCGCCACGACCGGTACGGACAGGGTGTCCCCGCCGCGCATCACCCGAGGTTCGCGTACCAGGCCGTCGGGGCCGTCGAGGACCAGATCGACCAGCCAGGTGCCCGACCCCAGCCGCAGCGGCACCTCGGCGGTGTGCGCGGCGCCGGCGAAGGTGCCGCCGATGAACCACCGCCCGCCGCTCGCCCGGGCCAGCACCGCGCTCTCCCCGGGCCGCCCCGCGAGCAGCCGGGTGCGGTCCCAGGCCGCGGGGAGCTGTTCGAGGAAGCCCCGTGCGAGCGGGCGAGCGTCATACGACTCGGGGGTGCCCGCGAGGTTCTGGATGCCCGACTCGTACAGCACGGACAGACCCAACTCGCCCGCGTCCGACGCCGCGTTCGGGCGCTGCGGGCGGTGGAAGGCGCCCGGGGTGAAGTCCATGGAGCCGATGACGTTGCGGGTGAAGGGGAGGGTGGTCAGGTGCTGCGCGGTGTTGACGCGCTTCTCCTCGCCGTTGACCCCTTCCATCGTCATCACATGCGGCCAGGTGCGCTGGATGCCCTTGGGGATCGTCGAGCCATGGAAGTTGACCAGCAGATGGTGGGCGGCGGTGGCCGGAAGGATCTCGTCGTACCAGCGCAGCGTGTCCTGCGATTCGGAGTCCATGAAGTCGATCTTCACCCCCTTCACGCCCCATCTCTCCAGCGTGGGCAGCCACTGCTCACGCTCCTCCGCCGTGTCCAGATCGCGGTGGTGGATCCAGACCTGGATGCCGACGCCGCGCTCCCGCGCGTAGCGCACGAGCTCCGGGATCCAGCTGTTCGTCTGCCAGTTGGGGTCGGTGACGTCCCACTGGTCCGGGTCGAAGTACCAGCCGGCGTCGACCACCACATACGGCCAGCCGCGCTGGGCCGCGTAGTCCACGTACCCCTTCTGCATGGACAGGCTCTGCCCGGCGGGTTTCCCCCCGGCCAGCCAGGTCCACAGGGCGGGCCCCGGCCGGATCCACGAGGTGTCGGCGACCCGCGAGGCGGGCGCGAGGTCATCGGTGAAGGTGGACTCCGTGACGGTCGCGAGATCGCCCACGACCAGCGCCCGCCACGGTGTGCTCAGCGCGCCGTCGGAGGTGACCCGCTCGTCCCACAGCCCGATGCGATAGGTGGGCAGGCCCGCCTCGTGGACCAGGCGGGCGGCGGAGTAGCGGCCGCTGAGGTCCGACTCGGCGATCAGGGCGTAGGTGCCCCGCGTCTCGAACAGCGCCTGTGCCATGTACTCGCCGGTCGGCGCGGTGGCCGCCGGGTACTGGTTGAACAGGTTCTCGTTGTCGCGCCGGTAGGCGCCGAGCCACGCCGTCGCGTCCGTGGGCAGGGTGAAGGCCGAGGTCTCGCCGAGGACGTCCCCGCTGCCCTTCGGCAGGACATAGCGGTAGGCGACGCCGTCGTCCGAGACCCGGACCACGAGGTCGAGCCGGGCGCCCCCGTCGCCGCGGAAACGGAACCTCGTCTCGGTCATGCGTACGTCGCGGACGCGTTGTTTGCCGACGGTGGCGCGGTAGCGCTCCGCGACCACACGGCGCTCGTGCCCCGACAGCCGCAGACCCCGCGACAGATCCGCGCCCTCGGTGCGGATGCCGAGGGGCGAGGGTTCGAGCACCGTACGGCCGCCCCGCGACACCTGGAGGGTCAGCGCGCCCGTGGTCGCGTCGAGTTGTAGTCGGGCCTGTGGGCCGGAGCGCGCCGAGGGGCCGCTCACCGTCCACGTCGAGTCCTGAGCATGTGCGGGTGCCGTGACGAACAGCGTCATCGCGAGCACGGCGCTGAGCAGAAGAGCCAGGGTGGTGCGTCTGACAGATCTCGCCATGATTGCCTCCCGAGGCGGATACGTTACAGAGTCATCCGATAACTGGGGAGGGGTGAGGCGCGATTGGGAGGTAAGAGGGGAGAGTGTGACGCTAAAGATCGGACCTATGGTTGAGTGTTGGTTGACGCGTCTGTAAACGAATGCAACTCTTCCGTGCAGCTTCAATCAGCCCAGCAGCGGGAGAGGAATCGCATGGCCGCCACCACCACAGCCAGGCGCGTCGCCATCGTCGGCACCGGCCACCGAGCACAGACCTTCACCGAAGCCTTCTCCCGCCGCCCGCAGTTGCACATCGCCGCCCTGTGCGACTCCAACCCGGTGCGGATCGCCCACCACAACGACCTGCTCGCCGCCGCGGGCCGCCCGGCGGCCACCGCGTACGGTGCGGCTGACTTCGAACGGCTGCTGCGCACCGAGGACATCGACGAGGTGCTGGTCACCACCGTGGACGCGCTCCACGACCACTACATCGTCCCCGCCCTGGAACACGGCGCACGCGTCGTCACCGAGAAGCCCATGACGGTCGACGCCTACGCTTGCGCCCGCATCCTGGAAACGGTGCGCCGCACCGGCAACAGCCTCTCCGTGGCCTTCAACTACCGCTTCAACCCCGTCCATGAGCGGGTGCGCCGGCTCCTGGCCGAAGGCGCCATCGGCGATGTGCTCTCCGTACACTTCGAGTGGCTGCTCGATGTCCGACACGGCGCCGACTACTTCCGCCGCTGGCACCGCGAGAAGGCCAACAGCGGCGGTCTGATGGTGCACAAGTCCAGCCACCACTTCGACCTCGTCAACTGGTGGCTCGGCGCCCGCCCCGAGCAGGTCTTCGGCTACGGGCGGCTCGCCTTCTACGGCCGGGAGGCGGGGGAGCGCACCGGCTACCGGAGGGACTACGACCGGGCCCACGGGGCGCAGGCCGCGGCCGACGATCCCTTCGCCGTCCACCTGGAGGACAACGAGGCGCTGAACTCCCTGTATCTGCGGGCCGAGGGCGAGGACGGCTATCTGCGCGACCGCAACGTGTTCGGCGACAACATCACCATCGAGGACGACATGGCGCTCCTGGTGCGCTACTCCACCGGCGCCACCATGACGTACCACCTCACCGCCTACTCGCCGTGGGAGGGCTACCGGGTGATGTTCAACGGGACGCGCGGCCGCCTCGAGCTTCAGGTCGAGGAGAGCCTGTGGCAGCCGCCCCGGGCCCGGCTCGCCTCCGCCAAGGGCGCGGTCCACGGCGACACCGCGCTCGCCAACGCGGGTGGCCACCGCATCACCGTCCACCCGCTGTGGGAGCCCCCGCACGAGGTGGCCGTCACCGACTACGACCACGCCGGCCACGGCGGTGGCGACGCGCGCATGCTGGACGCCCTCTACGGGCCCGTCGACCCCGACGCCGCGCCCGACACCGGCGACGCGGCGGGGCTGCGGGCGAACGAGGCCGACGGTGCGCTCGCCCTGGCCGCGGGCCTGGCGGCCAACCGGTCCTTCGCCACCGGACGCCCCGTGGACATCGCGGACCTGGTGCGGGTGTGACCCCGTAATCGACAGTGGCCCGTAATCGACAGTGGGAAGCGGGCCGGACAAGGCCCGCCTCCCACGCCTGTCTTCAGGCCGCTCGGGCTCAGGCGGTGTGCAGCCGCAGTCCGTACGCCGACAGGATCTCGTTCACCGGCTGGAACCAGGTCTCCCCGCCGCTGCTGCAGTTGCCCCAGCCGCCGGAGGTCACGCCCTGGGCCTGGTCGCCGCTGATGAACGAGCCGCCCGAGTCACCCGGCTCGGCGCACACATTGGTCTTGGTCATCTGGTACACCGCGCCCTGGCTGTAGTTCACCGTCTCGTTCTTGGCCAGCACCGTGCCGCAGTGCCAGTGGGTGGTGGAGCCGGAGCGGCAGATCGAGGCGCCGACCGGAGCCTCCGCCGAGCCGCGGACCAGCGCGTCGGGCACCGTGCCCCAGCCGAGCACCACCGGGACGGTCCACCAGCCGCTGCCGACGTTGACCCACGCGTAGTCGTTGCCGGGGAAGGACGAGCCCTGGAAGTTGCCGACGTACGAGCGGTCCCAGCCGCTGACGGAGGCGCCGGCCCCGCTGCAGTGTCCGGCCGTGACGAAGCCGCCCTGCACCGAGAAGCCGATGGAGCAGCGGACGTTGCCGGTGTAGTACGGGTCGCCGCCGACCGTGCCTGCGGCCAAGGTGCTCGGCGCCTGCGCGGCGGCCTTCTCGACCGTGACCGGGATCGAACCCGCCCGCTTGGCCTGGTCCTTCGCCACGCCGACGAACGCGCGTACGGCGGCGTCGCCCTCGGGCCCCCGGCGGACGGAGATCACCACGCTGCCGGCCTTCGGGTCGACGCGCCAGCTGCTCACCCCGGCCGGGGCGGCCTTCTTCCCGGCCTTCGCGTCGAGTCTCGCCTTCACCGCGTCGAGCTCCTTCGCGGTGTGCCGGACGGTCCGGGCGGTGGCGCCGGTCGCCCGCACGGCCTCGGCCTGCTGTTGGCTGGTGACGCCGACGACCAGCTTTCCGGTCTCCGAGTCGAACCAGGAGCCGCCGAACGCCTTGCCCGCTGCGCGCTCGGCCTTCGGCGCCAGCTTCATGGCCGCCGCCTCCTGACGCAGACGGGCCTTGGCCTGTCCCTCCGTCAGGCCGAAGTCGTGGGCGAGGGTGCTGACGAGCTTCGCGGAGGGCGCGGATGAGTCGGGGCCGGGGGTGGCCGCGGCGGTGGAGAGTGCGGTGCCGGCGCCTGTCAGGGAGCCGAGGACGAGTAGGGCGGACAGACCGACACGGACGGCGGTCGTGCGTCGCATGGCAGTTCTCCTTCTGTTGCGCTGCGAAACGAGGGCAGAACAGGGGAGACCTGAGAGCGCTCTCATGGCCGATCGCGGAGGAGCCTAGAGCCCGCCAGCTTGATATGTCCATACCAATGGAAGTGATGGGTGTGGCGCGAAAGAACCTCTAGGGATTCCCTCAGACGCCGTATGATCCGCTCGCGCCCGGTGCGCCCGCGACTCAGCGGCCGCCGGGGACGACGAGGCCGGACTCGTAGGCCAGGATGACGGCCTGGGTGCGGTTCTGGGCGCCCAGCTTGGTCAGCAGATTGCTCACATGGGTCTTGACGGTCTCCAGACTGACCGTCAGACGGCCCGCGATGTCCGGATTGGACAGACCGGTGGCCATGAGCCTCAGGATCTCGGTCTCACGGGCGGTCAGCGGCGCGTGGCCGGCGGCCGGGCCGACCGGGGGCAGCGGGCGGGCGGCCACCAGCCTGCGCACGGCGTCGGGGAAGAGCACCGAATCGCCCGTGGCCACCAGGCGTATGGCGTGCGCGATCGCCTGCGACGGCGTCCGCTTGAGAATGAAGCCGTCGGCGCCCGCACGCAGCGCGTCATAGACGTGTTCATCGCTCTCGAAGGTGGTGATCACCACGACCTTCGGCGGGTCCTCCAGGGCCGACCGCAGCTGCCGGGTGGCCTCGATGCCGTCCATCCCGGGCATCCGCACATCCATCAGCACCACGTCCGGGCAAGTGGCCCGGACCAGAGGCAGCACCTCGGCGCCGTCCGCCGCCTCGCCCACCACCTCCAGGTCAGGCTTGGCCGACAGCAGGGCCCGTAGTCCGGTGCGGGTCAGCTCCTCGTCGTCGGCGATGAGCACGGTCACGGGCGCGGTGTTCATGGCGCCGACCGTAGCGGTATCCGGGCCACCAGCCGCCACCGGCCGTCCGCCACCTGACCGGCGCTGACCTCGCCGCGCAGCAGCCGTACGCGCTCGGCGACTCCGGTCAGGCCCTGCCCCCGCCGGCCGGGCCGGGTGAGGCCGAGGGCGCGGCCGCCCATCGGGTTGCCGATCTCCGCCTCCAGCCAGTCGCCCGTCACTTCCACGCGCAGCGTCACCGGCGCCCGGTGGGCATGGCGCAGAGCGTTGGTCAGCCCCTCCTGGACGATGCGGTAGGCCTCCCGTGACACGGCCGCCGGCACCCGCGCCCAGTCGTCGTCGAGGTCGGCGTGCACCTCGGTACCGGTCAGCCGCACCCGCTCCAGCATGGCGCGCAGATCGCCGAGCGTGTGCTGCGGGGCCGTCGGGGCCTTGCCCTCCCGCAACACGCCGAGCACATGGTCCAGGTCGTCCATCGCGCTGCGGGAGGACTCCTCGATGCTGCTGAGCGCGCGCCGGGCCGCCTCCGGCTCCCGGTCCATCAACTCCGCGGCCACGGCCGCCTGGATGGTGGCGGCCGTGAGGGTGTGCCCGATGGAGTCGTGCAACTCCTGCGCCAGCCGGTTGCGCCCGGCCAGCAGGCGCGTACGCTCCTCGAGCGCGGCCAGCCGCTCGGCCGGCCGGGGCCCGAGGAGGGCCGGGGCCACCCACCGCAGGACGGCCACCGCGCCCGCGCACAGCCACGCCGCCGCCGCGAGACAGCCGACCGCGGCGAGCGGGGTCCATCCGCCCCGCCAACCGCCCGCCACCCGCACCGACAGACCGAGCAGAGCGATCCGCTCGCCACCGCCGAGCCAGACCGCCGGCAGCACCGCCGCCGACATCCCCAGCAGACCCGTCACGGCCACCACCGCCCAGCCCACCGCCATGTGCAGCGCCAGCCACGCCGGGGTGCGTACGAGGTCACGCGGACCGGCGGCGGGAGACGCGACGGGTGCGGGCAGCCCGGTGCGCAGCAGCCGGTTGGCCAGGCGCACACACCGTGCCCGTACCGCACGCGGGCGGCCGCCGGCCGTGAGCAGCGCCGCGAACACGGCCCCGAAACACACCCAGCGAAGCCCCGCCGGCCACGACCGGGCCACCCCCGCCGTCACGGCGAGCGCCACCGCCACCGGCGGCAGGCTCCAGGCCGCGCCGGCCAGCGCGTACACCCAGCCCCGCGCGGTGTCCGCGCGCAACAGCGGGCCGATCGCCACCCGCAAGGGCGGTTTCCGGACGGGTCGTTTCCAGAGGGGCGCTCTCCACACGGGCGCAAGTATGGTGGCCGGCGCCCGCCGCCCGCCTCCCCCGTGGGAGCCAGAGGCACCTTCCCCCGGCCGGGGGAACCGGAATTCCCTCCCCGCCGCGAAGCGCCCGCGCACCACGGCACGGGCTGAGCCGCCGTCAGTCCTCGGTGCGCAGCGTACGTACCACCGACCAGACGACCGACACCATCGGCACGGCCACGACCGCGCCGATCACCCCGGCGACGAGGCTGCCGCCGATGACCGAGATCGCGACCACCACCGGATGCAGCTGCACGGCCCAGCTCATCACCAGCGGATGGAGCACATGGCCCTCGATCTGGCCGATGACGACGATGAGCACCAGCACGGCGGCGGCGATGACCGGGCCCCGCCCGGCCAGCGCCACCACGGTCGCCACGGCCAGTGCGATGGGCGCGCCGATCAGGGGGATGAAGGTGGCGAAGAACACCAGCACCGTCAGCGGCAGCGCCAGCGGCACCCGCAGCAGGAACAGGGCGATGCCCACCATCGCCGCGTTGGAGGCCGCCACGATGATGATGCCGCGCGTATAGCCCGCGAACGTGGACCACGCCGCCCGGGCCCCCCGGTCCCATGGCGACTGGGCGGTCTCGGGTAGCTGGGCGTGAAACCACTGCCACATCCGGTCGCCGCCGTAGATGAAGAACACCGAGCAGAACAGGGCCAGGGCCGCGCCGGTGAGCGCTTCCACGACCCGGTTGGCGCCGCTGAGCGCCCGGCTGATCAGCGCCCCCCGGTGGGTCGCGACGAAGGTGCTGATCCGCTCGTGCAGCCCCTGAAGCGTGCCGTGTTTGATCCGGAACGGCGGCTGCTCCAGCCAGCGGCTGATCCGGCCCACCCCGCCGCGGAACTCGCCCACCAGCCTGCCCGCCTCCGCGGCCGCCACGCTGCCCACCAGCGCCAGCAGGCCGAGCACCACGACGATGCTGCCGATCAGCGCCACCGCCACCGCGAGGGGCCGCGGGACCAGCCGCTCCAACAGGTCGGCCAGCGGCCGCAGCAGCGCGGTCACCACCAGCCCAAGGAACACCGCCACCGCGACGAGCTCGAAGCGCCCCAGCACCTTGAACGCCGCGTAGACGAGCGCCCCGACCACCAGCAGCCGCCATGCGTACGCCGCCGCGAGGCGCAGCCCGGGGTGCACCAGGTCGGCCCCGCCCCGCCGCTCCGCCGCGCGCAGTGATGCGGCGGCGCGGGCTCGATGGCCGGGGCGGCCGGCCCGGGCCACGGGCCGTGCGCGTCGGCCATGCGGAGGGCGAGATGTGCTGCTCACGTGGGCGCCACCGCCTCCTGCGTCCCGGTCCCGCGCGGCCGACACGGGATGTGAATCGTCCCCGTACGGGGCGATTCAACCAGGGACGTGCCGCCCCGCGACGGCAATCGGCCGCGGCGTGGCGGAGCGGGCGCCCTCGGCTACGCCTCGGTGCTGCGCAGGATCAGATGGACGAAGCCGAAGGAGTCCCGGTAGTGGCGCAGCCACCCGGTGCGGTGGTCGGCGGCCGTCTCGAGCGCCTGGGCGCTGCCGGGGTCCTCGGGGTGGTCCAGGGCCCAGCGGGTCAGCGAACCCGTCCAGGCCCATTCGTACGCGTCCAGCTCCCCGCGCGTGCTGATGTGCCCGTGGACGGGGGTCCATCCGTCGGCCACGACCCGGTCCACGGTGGTCGCCAGGTCGTCGAAGTCGCCCAGCATCTCGACGGCCTCCGGGGACGGCTCGCGCTCCCAGTACCCGTCACCGATCAGGACGCGCCCGCCGGGGGCCAGATGGCGGCGCGCCGCGGCGAGCGTGGGGAGGAGCCCGCCGAAGGCGTGGGCGGCACCGACGCTGAGCACGAGGTCGAAGGAGTGCGGTGAGGAGAAGCCGTCGGCCCCCTGCTGGTGGAGGACGAGCCGGTCCGCGACCCCGAGGCGCTCGGCCGCCGCCCGTGCGTCCGCCAGGGCGGGTTCGGAGATGTCGACGCCCTCGGCATGCACCTTGGGCTGTGCGGACAAGGCGCGCAGCAGCCACTCTCCACCGCCGCAACCGAGGTCGAGTACCCGCTCGTCGCCGCGCGGCAGGCCCACTTCGAGCAGCCGGCGCACCGCGTCGTCGTCGATGGGGGAAGCGATCGGATGGTCGGCGTGGGCGAGTCTGGAGATCTTTTCACGATTCACCGCGGCAGCCTGCCAGGGCCCACGCCGCGCCCGCAGCTGATTTTCCGTCACGGGCGCGACGCCACCCGAGCACTAGCCGGGGATCATCCGGGTGCTGATCGCGATGCGGTTGTACGCGTTGATGACGACGGCGGCCCAGATGATCGCCGCCACCTGCGGCTCGTCCCACACCTCGCGCGCGGCCCGGTAGACCTCATCGGGCACCTGCCCGTCCTGAACCGAGGTGACCGCCTCGGTCAGCGCGAGGGCGGCGCGCTCCCGGTCGGTGAAGAACGGCGTCTCCCGCCAGGCGCTCAGCGTGTGGAGCCGCTGGTCGCTCTCGCCGTGGGCGCGGGCGTCCTTGGTGTGCAGGTCCAGACAGAAGGCGCAGCCGTTGAGCTGCGACGCGCGGACCCTGATCAGCTCCAGCAGCTCCGGTTCGAGCCCTGCCTCGGAGGCGGCCAGCGCCGCCGCAGCGTGCAGTTCGCCCATCGCGGCCGAGACCTTGGGCGTCAGCTGCTTGAGATTCATCCGGCGAGTCGGTGCGGTACCGGGGGCCATGGTCATCGGGAAGCTCCGTTCGTGTCGTTCAGTGGTTCCGCTGCGGTGTCGAGCCAGTTCTGCCAGGAGGCCGCGTGCCGGGCCGGGCCCGCGCGCAGCGGGCTGCCGAGCCATTCGGTCACCGGCCGGATGCCGTGCAGGGCGTTGACGAACCACACCTCGCGACCGTCCAGGTCCGCCACGGTGGGCCGGCGGTGCTCCACGGGCACGCCCAGCCGCGCGGCGCGCTCCTCGATCAGGGCCGATGTCACGCCCGCGAGCAGTGGCAACCCGGGGGAGGGGCGGCACAGGATGTCCCCGTCCCACCACAGGACACTCGCCGTCGCCCCTTCGAGCACCAGCCCGTCCGGCGTGGTGAGCAGCAGCTCCTGCGCCCCCCGTTCGGTGGCCCGCCCGCGCAGTTCGGCCAGCAGGGACAGGTCGGGCCCCTTACGGTGGGGGAGGACTCGCGGGTCGGCCTCCTCGCTCACCCACACGGCCACGCTCTCGGTGCGCGGCGGCGCGGGCCGTATCCGCAGAAACAGCCGGGCCGGTTCAGGGCCGGCGAGTTCCACTCGCGGAAACCACGCACCGGCGCGCGGCAGGAGGTCGATCGCCTCCTGCCAGAACCTCTCGATCCGCGCCGGAGAGTCGCCCGTCGCCTCCGCGCAGGCCGCGATGAACCGGCGGCGATGCAGTTCCAGGCCCCGCACCCGCCCCTCGTCGACCAGCCAGGAATCGGCGGCCAGCAGCGCGGTGTCCGGCACCGGTCGGCACGGCGTCAGACCACGGTCCTCGCACCACAGCAACGCCCGGATGTCCGGCTCCTTCCCTACGTCCTGGCCGATCTGCCACACCGCGGCCATCTCCATCCTCAACAGCTCCTTCATGTCCGAGCCGGGTTCAGTATCCACCGGGCGTGGGGCTGCCGGGCGCCGCGCCCGGCGGTCCGTGGCGCGGCCCATAGGGCGCGTGCTCCAGCCACGG
>NZ_JBSFMM010000308.1:0-10637 GCF_053599555.1 Streptomyces sp. NPDC000941 | reverse complement strand
AATCACGAGTCATGGCCTTTCTTGGTAATCGAGCAGAAAGAGGTCTTCGCCAGGGTGAGGGTTGACGGTACTCAGAAGTGGGGCCTGCTGAACTGCTGAGGCAGTCTAGTGATCCGCTCCGCGGACCAGATCGGAGACGAATCCGGGTTGGCAATCCGACAGATAGAAGTGGCCACCGGGGAAGATCTGAAAGCGGAAGGACCCTCGCGTCGATTGCGCCCATGCCCGGGCGCTGTCGAAGTCCACGTCGGCGTCCTGGTCACCCACATACGAGGTGATAGGCGCCGAAATCGATCTGACCGGCTGGGGGCGATACGCCTCAATCAGGCGGAAGTCCGCACGTATTGCCGGTAGCGCCAGGTCCCTGAGGTCCGGGTCGTCGAGCGCTTCCGCATTGCCGCCGTTTATCCTGCGGATTTCGGAGAGCAGCGCTTCGTCATCGTCGCTGACGGGCTCCCGCCCCATCGGCATGTGGGGAGCTTCTTGTCCCGAGACGTACAGCATTCTCGGGCTGACTCCGAAGGTTCTCTCCAGCTGACGAGAGACCTCGAAGGCTACCGATGCCCCCATGCTGTGCCCGAAGAGAGTGAAGGGGCGGTCGAGGAAACGCGACAGAGAATGGGTGATCCCGGCAACGAGTTCGTCCATGTGCTCGACGCAGGGTTCGGCGAGGCGTTCCTGTCGGCCCGGGTACTGGACCGAGAGCAATTCCACATCGGTTGGCAGGAAATCTGACCAAGAATAGAAAAAATTGGCGGAGCCGCCTGCGTGAGGGAAGCAGACCAAGCGCATGCGTAAGTTGCTTGGAGTTCTGTTTCGTCGGATCCAGCGATCTGTTGGATTGAAACCTGTGCTGAGCAACTTGTCCCCGTTTTTTAGTCGGCTGCCGCGGCAACCTGCTCGAATTGCGCCTTGTAGAGCCGGGCGTAGGCCCCACCGGCCGCCAACAACTTCTCGTGTGTGCCCTGCTCGACGATCGAGCCGTCCTCCATCACCAAGATCGTGTCCGCATCGCGGATGGTCGAGAGTCGGTGAGCGACGACAAAGCTCGTACGGCCGTGAGCGAGCTGCGCCATCGCCTTCTGGATCAGTGCTTCGGTGCGGGTGTCGACCGAGCTGGTCGCCTCGTCCAGGACGAGGATCACGGGATCGGAGATGAAGGCGCGGGCGATGGTGATGAGCTGCTTCTCACCGGCGCTGACCCCCGCTCCCTCGTCGTCGAGGACCGTGTCGTACCCGTCCGGCAGTGTTCGGATGAAGCGGTCGGCATGCGCGGCACGCGCCGCCTCTTCGATCTCGTGGCGGGTGACGGATCGGGCGGAGCCGTAGGCGATATTGTCCGCGATGGTGCCACCGAACAGCCAGGTGTCCTGGAGGACCATGCCGATGCCGGCCCGCAGCTCCTCGCGGGGCATATGTGAGATGTCGACCCCGTCCACCGTGATCCGCCCGCCGGTCAACTCGTAGAAGCGCATCAACAGGTTGACCAGCGTGGTCTTCCCGGCACCGGTCGGTCCGACGATGGCGACGGTCTGCCCGGGCGCGACGGTCAGCGACAGGTCCTCGATGAGTGGTCTATCGGGGGCGTAGCGGAACGATACGTTTTCGAATGAGACGCTGCCCTTCAGCCCTGCGGAGCGGGCGGACGAGCCGGGTTCGGGCGATTGTTCCCCCGCGTCCAGCAGCTCGAAGATCCGCTCAGCGGAGGCAACCCCCGATTGCACCATGTTCGCCATCGAGGCAACTTGTGTCAGTGGCTGGCTGATTTGCCGCGAGTATTGGATGAACGCCTGCACCTCTCCGATGGACAGCGCACCGGAGGCCACTCGCAGCCCGCCCACGACGGCCACCAGCACATAGTTCAGGTTCGAGACGAAGAACATCAGGGGCTGCATGAGCCCGCTGTTGAACTGGGCCTTGAAACCGGCTCGGTAGAGCGCTTCATTGTGTTCGGCGAACGCCCGGGCCGATGCCTCTTCGCGGCCGAAGGCCTTCACCAGGGAATGACCGGTGTACATCTCCTCGATGTGTCCGTTCAGCTTGCCGGTGGACTTCCACTGCTGAGCGAACAGCGGCTGCGACCGTTTGCCGACCCGCATGGCCACGACCGCCGACAGCGGCACGGTGATCAGCGCGACCAACGCCAGCAGGGGGGAGATCCAGAACATCATCCCCAGCACGCCGACGATGGTGAACAGCGAGTTGATGAGCTGGCCCATCGTCTGCTGCAGAACCTGATTGATGTTGTCGAGGTCATTGGTGGCCCGGCTGAGCACCTCCCCCCGCTGCCGTGTGTCGAAGTACGACAGCGGCAGCCGTGACAGCTTGGCCTGCATCTCCCCGCGCATCCGGAACACCGTCCGGTTGATCGCGCGGTTGGACAGTCGAGTCGCCACCGCCATCAGCAGCCCGGCCAGCAGAAAGACGCCGAGGGCGAGCAGTACGACGGAGCCCACCGCGCCCGAGTCGATGCCCTTGCCAGGCGTGAAGTCCACCCCGGACAGGACACCCACACCGTCCTCGCCCTTGGCTCGCATCTCGGCGATGGCCTGTTCTTTGGACACCCCATCGGGGAACTGGCGCCCGACCAGCCCGGCGAAGATCAGGTCGGTTGCCTCGCCGAGGATCTTCGGCCCCAGTACGGAGAGCGCGACGCTCGGCACACCGACGAGCAGCATGGCGAAGACCGTGACCCGTTCCGGTTTGAACTGGGCAATAAGCCGCTTGCTCGACCCCTTGAAGTTCATCGAGCGCTGGTTCGGCCTTCCCGCGGCCGCTGATCGTGCCATCACCCGTCCCTCGACACTTTCAGTCCGAAGACACCGTCAGTCTGAAGACACCATCAGTCCGACATCGCGACCAACACCCGGCGTGGGCCGGCGAACGGCCGTCGCCCGTGGCCCACGAGCACGTTGTCGACGAGGAGCAGACTTCCGGCCTGCCAATCCACATCGACGGCCAGGCGAAGCCCGATCTCCTGGATATGCGTGATGTACTCGTCGGGGATGGGGCTGCCGTCGGCGAAGGTGACGGACTGCGGCATTTCGTCTTCGGACAACAACTCGGCCATCTCCCGGGCATCGTCGCCCAGGCCCGCGATGTGGAACTGATCAGCCTGGTTGAACCACACCTCGGTGTCGGTGACGGGGTGCCGTGTCGTGGCCGGGCGTAGTTGGCTGATCCATAGAGTGCCGTCGCCCTTCCATTTCCAATCGGCTCCGGCCTTATCCAGGAACGCCTCGACCTCGGCGGGGTCCTCGGTCTCGAACGTGGCCTGCCAGCTCTTGCCGAGCCCGTAACCGTCGTGGAGGTTCTGAATGTACCGGACTCCTCCCGCGAACGCTTCATGAATCTCGGGGTCTATGGACTCCAGCCAGAGTTGTCCGTCGACCACAGGAGTGGCGCCGCCGCTGGTCGGGGCCTGCTCGCAGAAGAACAACAGGCGAGATGGCCAAGTGTATGCGTACGACATCTCATTGTGCATGGAGATGGTGAACTCGGGCGGGTATTCGGTCGATGTGTAGACGTTCTGTCCGACTTTGGTACGCGGCGAGTTTCCGTGGATGTACGCCAGGCGGCGAGGCAGGAGGGCGGTGGCCACCTCGTCATAGGACTCGGCGGTGATGCCGAATCCACGGAAGACGAGCGCCTTCTCTTTCACCAGCAAATCGGTCAGATCGACCAGGTTTAACAGGTCGACCAGTCCGGCCGGGCTCGCTGACACACTCCCGCTGTCCGGAGTCAGTTCACGCGGTTGCCAACTCGGAGCTATCAACCGTCCGAATCCTCTCCAACGTGGCTGTCGCCCCACCGGGGACGCTCAGCCGATCCCAAGCAAGCCTGGCATGGCCAGAGTTGTGCGTAACTGACCCTACTGGCCTATCGGCTTCTGTGGAGGTTCCTCTCTTGTACAAGTTGAACGAAGTGCCTGCCGTCAACTGCCGGAAGTGAAACTCGGGGTGAGCGGATGAGTGCGTGGGGTCAACTCGGGTTCTTGACATGGCGCCAAGCAGATGAAATGGGATGTCTTCGTTCAAGTGGCCTGCATCCAGGGCAGAGTGCGCGAGAGAATCTGGAGAACTGGTAGACGAAGTGGCGCAGTTGGTGGATACACTGCGCCCGAGGGGGATGCCTGGAAGCGGTTGAGGCCTAAATGATCGGCCTTCATGTCGAGCCGTGTCCCGGAGAGAATCCTGCGGAGGATGACCGGGCCTGGTTAATCGCGGCGAACCAGCGCCTGGCCTGAGCTTTCCTGCAACCTTGTGTGCTGAGAGATGGGGGATCGCATTGTCTGACGACGAGCGCGAGGCGAAGGTCCGCGAGATCGTTGCTAACGTTGTTGAGCTGGATGAGTCGAGCCTCACCCGAACCGGTCTGCTCGTCGAAGAGCATGGTGCCGACTCACTCGATGCCATCGAGATTCTCACCCACCTTGAGACGACTTTTTCTGTTGAGATCGACCCCAAGGCGGCCTCGCGGATGGTCAACATTGACGCCATCCTGGAGATACTCGACGAATACGGAGCCAAGTAGCCTTGACAACAAGGGAAGCTGACCCGAGTCGTCGCCGGGTGCTCCTCACCGGAGCGGGAGTGCTTTCCAGCATTGGTAACGGGGTGACGGAATATAAAGATGCCTTGCGTGCCGGGCGTGTCGGCACGGCTCCAATCACCTTGTTCGATACCGCTGGGTTTCAGTACGCGCGCGGCCACCAAGTATCCAATATCGATCTGACGGACCATATCCATCGGGTCCCGCTCGCGGACCTCGGCCGGGCATCACAGTTTTCGGTAGCGGCCGCACGCATGGCCGTGGCGGACGCCGAGCTGACTGAAGAGGATCTGCGGAGCAAGCGTGGCCTGATAGCGATCGGGACAACCGATGGCGAAGGCCATGACCTCGATCACTTGGCGGAGACGGCGCTACGGCATGGGCCGGACCGCATGGAGCCGGAGATCGCCCGCCGAGCCCCCGCCCTGAGCTTGTCGATGGCTGTCGCCAAGGAATTCAGGCTCTTCGACGTCGAAGTCTCGACGATCCCCACGGCCTGCTCCGCCGGTAACTACGCGCTGGGCAGCGGCCTTGACGCGGTGCGTTCAGGCGAAGTCGACTATGCGCTGGTAGGCGGAACCGACGGGCTGTGCCGTAAGAACTTCGCAGGATTTTACCGGCTCGGGCTGATCTCCCCTGACGAATGCCGCCCCTTCGACGCGGACCGAGAAGGACTGCTGACCGGCGAGGGTGCCGGCGTCATGCTTCTCGAAAGCGAAGAGTCAGCGCTCGCACGGGGAGCGCATGTCTATGCGGAAATCCTGGGATACGGGCTGAACTGCGATGCGCACCATCCCACCGCGCCCGAAGAAGGCAGCGTCGCACGCTGTATACGCCTCGCGCTCGACGATGCGGACCTGAAGCCCGAGGACGTCGACCTCATCGCCGCGCACGGCACCGGCACCAAAACCAACGACCTCACCGAGACTCGGGCGATTCAGCAGGTCTACGGCGACAGCCCACCCCCGATGGTCGGCATCAAGTCCATGATCGGCCACACCATGGGGGCGGCGAGCGCCCTCGGGGCCATCGCCGGAGCCCTCGCCATCACGCACGGATTCATCCCGCCGACGGCCAACCACCGCCGGCCGGACCCGGAATGCCCCATCGACTGCGTCCCCAATCAAAGTCTCGACGCGGAGGTGCGAATCGTGCAGAACAACGGCCTTGCGTTCGGTGGGAACAACGCCGTCGTCATGCTCGGCAAGTACACCAAAGATCCGCGTTGAGTCGCGCATCCCGCGTGCCTGCTTCTGGAGAGGGAACACCAGCGATGAGCGACGAGCCCCGCGGGCCGAATCAGATCTATATCTCCAGATGGTCGGCTGTTTCCCCCTTCGGAATAGGCAGCGCCGCATTCTCCGAGGGACTTCACGCCGGGCGGAAGACCGCAGCACCCCCGAATCCGGACGATTGGCAGACCGTCCCGGATACCAATATCTGCCTGGTTCCGGACTTCAACATACGAGAAGTTCTGGGAAAGAGCGGAACGCGCGTACTGGGGCGTGAGGCCGCCTTGGCGGTCACCGCGGTACGCGAACTCTTCCACGAGGCGCCCGAGGAAGCCCCGATATCCGGCGGGCCGAACATCGCCATGGTCATGGGCACCACCACCGGTACCCCACAGGGCTATATGGACTTCACCAAGGCATCCCTGACCGGACCCAAACCGCACCATGTGCCGGCCGCGCTCGCCCCGAACATGGTGATGAACCGCGCCGCTTCAGCCAGCGCCATCTGGCACCAGCTTCAAGGGCCCAACAGCACCATCGCCGGCGGCCGGGCGGCTGCGCTGCTCGCTCTCAAATACGGGCAGCGACTGCTGACGCATCGGCGTGCCGAACGAGTGCTGTGCGGTGGCGTGGAGGAGTACTCGAACGCCCGCTCGTGGCTGGAGTACCACCGGCGTGGGGGAGGGGACGTGGTCCTGGGGGAGGGGTGCGCGCTCCTGCTGTTGGAGACGGAAGCGTCACTGGCCTCTGGGCTCCGTCCCGCCCTGGCCGAAGTCCTCGCGGTGGAGTTCCGTGTCAACACGGACGACGACCTCAGCGGCGTGCTCGGCGCATGTCTGCACGGCGCACTGGCCACCGCCAAGGCGACCGCGGAAGACGTCTGGGCCGTGATGCCCAGCGGAATTGCCGGACCAGCGGGCGAAGAGGAAATCAGGCTTCTCGGAAGTCTCTTCGACTCCGCCGCGCTCTCTCGCGCATCCGTCGCGGATCTGATCGGCGACACCTCCGCGGCCTCTGCGGGCTTCGACATGATCGGCATGCTCAGCACTGCCGCCCGCTCCCCGGAATCCGTTGGCCGTCTCGGCGTCGTCAGCTCGATCGACCCCGATGGGTCGGTCGCCTGCGCGATCGTTCGACTGCTCGACGGTGTTCGGCAAGACCAACCGTAAGACAAAACCGTAAGACAAACTCGAAGGATGCCCGGCGGCAGTCGGCAGCGAAACCCGTCCTGTTATGCATTCGAGTGGAGGAAAGTCATGAGCAACCCGTTCGAAGACCCCGACGGCACCTACCTGGTTCTCGTCAACGACGAAGGCCAGCACTCCCTGTGGCCCACGTTTGTGGAGGTACCGGCCGGATGGGTCTCCGTGCACGGCGAGGACAGCCGACAGGCGTGCCTCGACTACATCAACGAGCACTGGACCGACATGCGCCCTCGTAGCCTGGTCAAGGCCATGAACGAGGCGGCTTCGTAGACGGATGTGAACAAGCTTGTTGATGGGGCCGCGGGACCTCTTCTCCGCCTCGGTCCCGCGTCCCCATCAACAAGCAGCAGTACATGCTGACGGAGCAGGCGAACGGAATACACGGTCAAGGTGAGTGACGATGCCTGAAGGTCGGAACACACGTCGAGAACTGTCGACGGCCCAGTCTGGAATCTGGTTTGGCCACAAGTTGGATCCGACCGGCCACTCATACAACGTCGGCGAATTCGTCGAAATCCACGGCGAACTGGACCTGACCCTGTTTCGCGAAGCTTTCCGTCACACATTCAGGGAAACGGAGGTGCTTCACGTCCGCTTCGAGGAGGACGACGGCAAGGTCTGGCAAACCATCCAGACCCCGTCGGATCCCGACCTGTCCGTCATCGATGTCTCGGCGGAGCCGGACCCGATGGCGGCGGCGGAGCGATGGATCAACGAGGATCTGGCCCAGCCGGTAGAGCTGGACGGCGGACGGCTTTACACATTCGCTCTGTTCACCGTCTCTCAAGATCTGACGCTTTGGTATGCGCGAACCCATCACATTGTGGTGGACTCCTACGGCGGTGCCATATTCCAGCGCCGCCTCGCCGAGGTATACAACGACTTGAGGAAAGAGGTTCCCTACTCAGCCGGGAGCCTCGGGTCCTACGACCTGCTCCTCCAAGAGCAGACGGAGTACCGCACCTCTGAAAAATACTCAAGCGACCGGCAGTACTGGATCGACAAGTTCGCGGACCACCCGGACGCCGTCAGCCCAGCCGTCGGGAACGGAAACGCCCACGCGGGCGGAGATTTCCTCCGCTCGTCGGCCGACTTGAACCCCTCGGAAGCCGATCTCCTGCGTGCGTTGGCCCTCACCGCGCGCACAACCTGGTCGGTCGTCGCGGTCGCCGCCGTCGCGGCGTATCTGAACCGACTGTCGGGAAGCCGGGACCTTGTCTTCGGACTTCCCGTGATGGGACGCAAGAGCGCGAATTCAAGGATCACCCCGAGCACCGCCTCGGACGTCCTGGCCCTGCGCCTCAGCCTGCGTCCCGACATGACCTTCACTTCGCTGATCGAGCAATCGACGCGCGAAGTTCGCGGATCTCTTCGTCGCCAGCGCTACAGGTCGGAAGAGCTCATCCGCGAGCTACGGTCTCTCGGCCGGGACCGGCCCCTGTGGAATGTCTCCGCGAACATCATCTCCTTCGATGAGGACATCTACTTCACCGACCGGCCCGTCATCCCGCACAACCTGTCCAACGGCCCTGTGCGTGACCTGTGCATCGTCGTACGCGGTGGGGATGAAGGTTCCGGCATCTCCATAGACTTCGACGGAAACGCCGCGCTGTACGGCCGTGAAGAGCTGGAGCGTCTGCAGAGGAATTTCCTCCGGCTTCTCAAGAACCTGATCGCCGCGCCGGACACCGCCATCGGGCAGGCCGACCTCCTGGATCCTGCCGAACGACGGCAGCTCCTTCACGGATGGAACGACCCGGTACATCAGAAGTCGGGCGCGACGCTACCGGAACTCTTCGAGGCACAGGCGCGGAGCGCGCCGGACGCTGTGGCCGTGGTCTTCGTAGGCCAGGAGCTGACGTACGGGGAGCTCAACGCACGGGCGAACCGGCTGGCGCGGCATCTGATCTCGCGAGGTGCAGGGCCCGAACGGCTCGTGGCCTTAGCACTGCCTCGGTCTGCCGAACTGGTGGTGGCGTTGTTGGCGGTGCTCAAGTCGGGGGCGGGATATGTGCCCGTCGACCCCGATTACCCCGCCGACCGTATCCGCGGAATGCTCCAGGACGCCCAGCCCGCCCTGCTCGTCACGCGCAGCACCATCAACGACCGCCTGCTTCAGGACGCGGTCCGGCATTCCCTGGAACAGACTCAACTCATCCTGCTCGACGAGGTCGAGACGGCGAAGTCCATCGAGCGCTGTCCGGACGCTGATGTTGCGGATGAGGACAGGGCTACGGCACTTTTGCCCCGACACCCGGCCTATGTCATCTACACCTCCGGCTCGACGGGCCGGCCCAAAGGCGTCGCGGTCACGCACGAGAATGTGGTCCGTCTGCTGTCGGCTACGAAGGACCGGTTCCAGTTCCAGGCCACGGACGTCTGGACCATGTTCCATTCGTATGCCTTCGACTTCTCCGTCTGGGAGGTATGGGGGTCTCTCCTGCACGGTGGTCGGCTTGTCGTGGTCAGTTACACGGCAAGCCGTTCTCCGGACCTGATGCTCAAACTCATCCGCGACGAAGGCGTGACGATCCTCAATCAGACGCCTTCCGCCTTTTACCAACTGATGCAGGCCGAGGCCGAGGAAACGGCCCGGGATTGGTTCTCTGCCACCCGTTTCATCATCTTCGGCGGCGAAGCGCTCGATGCGCGGCGGCTGACGGACTGGTACCAACGGCATTCTGGTGAGCGCCCTGTCCTGGTGAATATGTACGGCATCACCGAAACCACGGTTCACGTCACCTTCGCTCCGCTCAGCGCGGCCTCCCCGATCGGAGAAGTGGGCGTCATCGGCCGCCAGATAGCCGACCTCAGTGTGTATGTGCTGGATGCGGGACTGCAGCCGGTGCCGGTAGGCGTGGCGGGGGAGCTGTATGTGGCCGGGCCCGGCCTGGCGCGTGGCTATGTGAACCAGCCCGCCGTGACGGCGGAGCGGTTTGTGGCGAATCCGTTCGGCACGGCGGCGGGGTCGCGGATGTACCGGACGGGGGATCTGGTCCGGTGGCGGGCGGACGGGCAGCTGGAGTTCGTGGGGCGTGCGGACGCCCAGGTCAAGGTGCGCGGTTTCCGTATCGAGCTGGGTGAGATCGAAGCCGTTCTGGCCGCGCAGGACACGGTGGCACAGGCAGCGGTGCTGGTGCGCCAGGACCGTCCGGGCGACAGGCGTCTGGTCGGATACGTGGTGCCACCCGCCGACAGTGAGGTGCGGACCGACACGGCAGCGGTGCTGCAGTTCGTCAGGGATCGACTGCCGGACTACATGGTGCCGTCTGCCTTGGTGGTGTTGGAACGCCTGCCATTGACGCCGAACGGAAAGCTGGATGGTAAGGCCCTGCCTGCCCCCGACCACGCGGCAGTCATATCAGGGCGCGCGCCGCGGACAGCGAGGGAGGAGATTCTGTGCGGTCTGTTTGCGGAGGTGCTGGGCGTCGCCGAGGTCGGCATCGACGACAGTTTCTTCGCACTCGGCGGACACTCACTGCTGGCCACACGCCTGATCAGCCGTATACGGACCACCCTGGACACCGACCTCAGCATCCGCGACCTGTTCGAGGCCCCGACCGTGGCCGACCTGGCCGAACACCTTGAGGCGTCGGCGGGGAACGCCACCCGGGCCAAGCTCGGCGTGCGCGCGCGGCCCGAGGCGGTG
>NZ_JBSFMM010000307.1:0-10653 GCF_053599555.1 Streptomyces sp. NPDC000941 | reverse complement strand
GCCCGCAGCGCGCCCGGCGTGAGGGACCGCGGGCGGGCGGGAGGCGGCGCGGCAGCGGGAGCCGGGGCTGCCCGCCTCGACGCTGACGCACCCCCGGTACACGCCATGACGGCAATGGGCACGCCATGACGGCACCGGCGCACCCGCTGTATCGCATATTGCCGGGCCGTGGGGAATTCATGGCCGCACGCGGGGAAAGTCGCGCCGGAACGGGTCTCACGGGAGGCGCGATGGGTAGTGTCTTGAGCTATGGAGCATGAGGTGTTCGTTCCGCTTCCCGTCGACACCGTCCGGCTGGCGCTGGCGGAGTCGGACCGCGTCGCCCGCTGTGTCCCCGGGCTCCAGCAGGACGCCGACGCGGCGGCCGGTCCGCTCACCGGGCGGCTCCGGGTGCGGATCGGCGGCTCGACCATCACCTACCGCGGCTCGCTGCGGATCGCCGAGCGCGGCGCCGGCTTCGAGGTGTCGGGCGAGGGGACGGAGGCGCGCGGCAGCGGCTCGGTGAAGCTCGCGCTGACCGTGGTGCCCAGGGCCGTGTCCGGCGGGACCGCGATGGTCTGCTCCGGGACGGTGCGCAGCGAGGGGCGGCTGGCGGAGTTCGATGAGCAGGCGACCGTCATGGTCGCCCGTCGGCTGCTGGACCGCTTCGGCGCGGCGCTGGCCACCGGCCTGGAGAAGGAGCCGGTCGCCACGCTCGACGATGTCGAGGACGTCGACGATGTCGAGGATGCTGAGGACACCGATACGGCCGACGACGGGGTTGCCGTGGACGACGTCGGGGACCTCGACGATGTCGACGACATCGAGGATGTCGAGGGCGCGGCCGAGGTCGGCGACCTCAGTGAGCTGAGCGAGCTCGAAGAGCTGGGCGAGCTCGACGACGAGCCCCCCGCCGAGGCCGCGCATGCGCGCCGCACCATGATCGGCCGCAGCACGGAGGAGGTCGACCACGCCCCGCCGCGCGGCCGCTACGCCCCCGTACCCGCGCCCCAGACCGTGTCCTCCGGTATCGCGCTGCGCTGGGCCGCGCCCGCCGCCGCGGTGGTGCTCGCCTCCGCCGTCGTGGTCAGCCGGGTGCTGCGCCGCAGAAAGTGACCGCCGCAGAAGGCTCGGAGAAGGTGAGCGAGGCGCGCGCGGGCGCATAAGGTCGGGGCGTGACCACCGAAGAGAGAACGGATACCCGCGGCGTACGGCTGAGCGCCGGGGATGTCGAGCTGACCGTCGCCCCCGACAACGGCTGCCGCGTCGCCTCGCTGCGCATCGACGGTACGGAGCTGCTGCGGCAGGGCCCGAGGTTCGGATCGTTCCCGATGGTGCCCTGGTGCGGCCGGGTCGAGCTCGGGCGGTTCCGCAACGGCGGCCGCAGCCATCAACTGCCCGTGAACGCGCCCCCGCACGCGATCCACGGCACCGGGCGGGAGGCCGCCTGGCGCACGATCAGCGCCGACACCACCGCCGCGGCCTTCGCCTACGACCTCGCCGACCCCTGGCCGTACAGCGGCCGGGTCAGCCAGACCTTCCAGCTGACCCCGGACTCGCTGACCACCACGATGAGCGTGGAGACCGAGGGCGACTCCTTCCCGGCGCAGGCGGGCTGGCACCCGTGGTTCCTGCGCAAGCTCGAGGGCGGTGGCGAGGCGGAGATCTCCTTCCAGCCCGAGTGGCAGGAGGAGCGCGGCGAGAACCACCTGCCCACCGGCCGCCGGATCGAGCCCCGACCCGGGCCCTGGGACGACTGCTTCGGCATGCCGGACGGCGTGGACGTGACGCTCACCTGGCCGGGGCGGCTGGAGCTGAAGGTCACCAGCCGCAGCGAGTGGGTCGTGGTCTACGACGAGCAGGCGGAGGCCGTCTGCGTGGAGCCGCAGTCCGGCCCGCCCAACGGTCTGAACACACTGCCGCGCCTCGTCACCCCCATCGACCCGCTGGAGATGTCCATGACCTGGAGCTGGCGGCGGCTCGCCTGAGTCCCGCCGCGGGGCAGCGTCTAGGCTCATGTGCATGAGCGATGCGCGTGACGCCCTGCTGCAGCAGATCAAGGACAAGGCCGTGGTCCACGGCAAGGTGACCCTCTCCTCCGGGCTTGAGGCCGACTACTACATCGACCTGCGCCGGATCACCCTGGACTCCGAGGCGGCGCCGCTGGTCGGCCAGGTCATGCTCGACACCACGGCCGACCTGGAGTACGACGCGGTGGGCGGGCTCACCCTCGGCGCCGACCCGGTGGCCACGTCCATGCTGCATATCGCCGCCGCGCGGGGCCGCAGGCTCGACGCCTTCGTCGTGCGCAAGGCCCAGAAGACCCACGGTATGCAGCGGCGTATCGAGGGCCCGGACATCAAGGGCCGCCGGGTGCTGGTGGTCGAGGACACCTCCACCACCGGCGGCTCTCCGCTGACCGCCGTCGAGGCGGCGCGCGAGGCGGGCGCGGAGGTGGTCGCGGTGGCGACGATCGTCGAGCGCGGGGCCGCGCCGGCGATCGCGGAGGCGGGGCTGCGGTACGTACCGGCGTACTCGCTGGCCGACCTCGACCTGGGCTGAGATGACCCAGGGTGGTGGTTTCACGTGAAACCACCACCCTCCGTCCGAGTCATCCCACCGTGCGCCGTGTGGAGCAATCCGCAGAGTCTGGGAGGATGGCCACGACGGCGACGTCGCCCCCACATCCCTTAGGTCAGGGCCAAGAAACAACACCCCGCAGATCACAAGGAGCGGACAGATGCCCATCGCATCCCCCGAGATCTACAACGAGATGCTCGACCGGGCGAAGGCAGGCAAGTTCGCCTACCCGGCGATCAACGTGACCTCCACGCAGACTCTGCACGCCGCGCTCCGCGGCTTCGCCGAGGCGGAGAGCGACGGCATCGTCCAGATCTCCACCGGTGGTGCGGAGTTCCTGGGCGGTCAGTACAGCAAGGACATGGTGTCCGGTGCGGTCGCCCTTGCCGAGTTCGCGCACGTCGTCGCCGAGAAGTACCCGGTCAATATCGCCCTGCACACCGACCACTGCCCCAAGGACAAGCTCGACGGGTACGTCCGCCCGCTGATCGCGATCTCCCAGGAGCGCGTCGCGGCCGGGCGGAACCCGCTCTTCCAGTCCCATATGTGGGACGGCTCCGCGGAGAAGCTCGACGAGAACCTTCGGATCGCGCAGGAGCTGCTGGCCGAGGCCGTCAAGGCCAAGATCATCCTCGAGGTCGAGATCACCCCGACCGGCGGCGAGGAGGACGGCGTCACCCACGAGATCAACGACGAGCTGTACACCACCATCTCCGATGTCGAGCGGACCGCGGAGGCGCTCGGTCTGGGCGAGAAGGGCCGCTACCTGCTGGCCGCCTCCTTCGGCAACGTCCACGGCGTCTACAAGCCCGGCAATGTCGTACTGCGCCCCGAGCTGCTGCGCGACCTGCAGGACGGCGTGGCGGCGAAGCACGGCAAGACCGACCCGTTCGACTTCGTCTTCCACGGCGGCTCCGGCTCCACGGAGGAGGAGATCCGTACCGCGCTGGAGAACGGCGTGGTGAAGATGAACCTCGACACCGACACGCAGTACGCCTTCACCCGCCCGATCGCGGACCACATGTTCCGCAACTACGACGGTGTGCTGAAGGTCGACGGCGAGGTCGGCGACAAGAAGACGTACGACCCGCGCAGCTGGGGCAAGCTGGCCGAGAAGGGCATGGCCGCCCGCGTCACCAAGGCCTGCGCGGACCTGCGCTCCACGGGCACCAAGCTGAAGTAGCGCACGCGGCGCTTCTCCGGGCCCGGCACCCCACGGTGGGGTGCCGGGCCCGCTGGTTCCCCTTTGCCGGCTTTCCCCTTTGCCGAGGTGGCGGGGAGGGGCGGGGGCGGGGAGGATCCAGATATGGGTGACTCCGGGCCGGGGCCCGGCCCACGGCGTGAGCATCGCACTCCGCCCCCCGCGCCGGCCGCGACGGTGGGCGGGGCCGGGGGCGCGGGCACGATGCGCGTGTCCTCGCCGGTCGGGCGCTGGGTCCTGCTGACCACCGTGCTCGGGTCGTCGATGGCGCTGCTCGACAGCACCGTCGTCAATGTCGCGCTGCCGCATATCGGCCTCGACCTGAACGCCGATCTCCCCGTCCTGCAGTGGACCATCAACGCCTACATGCTCACCCTCGCCGGGCTGATCCTGCTGGGCGGTGCGCTGGGGGACCGGTTCGGGCGGCGGCGGATCTTCGTCATCGGTGTGGTGTGGTTCTCCGTGGCCTCGCTGCTGTGCGGGCTGGCGCCCGACGCCGGAATGCTCATCGCCGCCCGCGCCCTTCAGGGCGTCGGCGGGGCGCTGCTCACACCGGGGTCCCTGGCGCTGATCCAGGCCACCTTCCACCCCGACGACCGCGCGCGGGCGGTCGGCCTGTGGTCCGGGTTCGGCGGGGTCGGGGCGGCGATCGGGCCGTTCGTCGGCGGCTGGCTGGTGGACGGACCCGGCTGGCGCTGGGTGTTCTTCCTCAATGTGCCGCTGGCGGCGGTGTGCGTGCCGGTCGCCCTGCGCCATGTGCCCGAGTCCCGCGATCCGCGCGCGCACGGGCGGTTCGACGTCCTGGGCGCCGCGCTGGGCGCGCTCGCGCTCGCCGGGGTGACGTACGCCCTGATCGCCGCGCCCGGCCAGGGCGCCTCGCCCGCTGTGATCGTCCCGGCCGTCCTGGGGGTGCTGCTGGGCGTGGCCTTCGTGTACGTGGAGCGGCGGCGGCCGGACCCGATGCTGCCGCTCGACATCTTCGCCTCCCACCAGTTCACCGCCGTCAACGCGGTGACCCTGTGCGTGTACGCGGCGTTCAGCGGCTTCTTCTTCCTGTCCGTGCTCCAGCTCCAGGTGGTCGTCGGCTACTCCGCGCTCGCCGCGGGCACCGCGCTGCTGCCGACCACCGTGCTGATGCTGCTGCTGTCCGCGCGCTCCGGCGAGCTGGGGCGGCGTATCGGGCCGCGTATCCCGCTGACCGTCGGCCCGCTGCTGTGCGCGGCCGGAATGCTGCTGATGACACGGGCCGGGGTGGGGGCGGTCTACTGGCGCGATGTGCTGCCCGCGCTGCTGGTGCTGGGCCTGGGCATGGTGGCGTTGGTCGCTCCGCTCACCGCGACCGTACTGGCCTCGGTGGAGGTCGAACGCGCGGGCCTGGCCAGCGGCATCAACAACGCGGCGGCGCGGGCGGCGGGCCTGATCGCGGTGGCGGCGCTGCCGCTGCTGGCTGGTATGGGGCCGGAGGCGTACCGCTCGGCGGCCCGGTTCTCGGAGACGTTCGGGCGCGCCATGCCGATCTGTGCCGGGGTGCTGGTCGTGGGCGCCGTCATCGCCTGGTGCACGGTACGGTCCGATGCGCTGGAGCAGGCGCCCCCCGAGGCCGCCGCCCCGCCCGCCGGTGCGCCGGCGGCGGAGAAGGCGGCGGAGGCGGCGGAGGTTACGGGGGAAGCCGCGGCGGAGAGGGCTGCCGTTCCGCGGCGGCCGTGCCGCCCCGAGTGCGCGTACCACTGCGGCGTCGGCGCCCCGCCACTGGACCCCGGCAACCTGGGCAACCCCGGCGGCCCGGGCGCCTGAGCGCGCCGGGCGGGTGGTCCGGACGTGCCCCGCCCGGCCGCGGACCAGGCAGACTGGGGGGCATGGCCATTCATGAGAACCTGCTCGGGGGACCGCCCCCGACCCAGCTGCCCGATGACCCCGGGCCGCGTGAGCTGCTTGCCTCCGGTGCCGCTCCGACCGAGGTCGCCGCGGAGTACCCGGCCTCCTCCCTCGCCTGGGCGCAGCTCGCCGACGAGGCGTTCGAGGCCGGACGCGTGGTGGAGTCGTACGCCTACGCGCGTACCGGATACCACCGTGGCCTGGACGCGCTGCGGCGCAACGGCTGGAAGGGGCATGGGCCCGTGCCCTTCGAGCATGAGCCCAATCGCGGTTTTCTGCGTGCCCTGCATGCGCTGGCCCGCGCCGCCCAGGCGATCGGCGAGCAGTAGGAGTACGAGCGTTGCTCGACGTTCCTGCGGGAGAGCTCCCCGACGGCGGCGGACACTCTCTCCTGAGGTTTTGAAGTCCTGAGGCCTGGCCGACAGCGCACTTGCGGATGAGTGCGCATGACACGCATGATGCGCTCGGGGCCCGCCCAGGGCGGGTCCCGAGGGGACCGGGGCTCCGATGCCGAGTAAGAAGGGGCGGACCGCTACCCGGTAGCAGCATTCTCAGGAGATGGCGATGTCGCATCAGCCTGCCCCGCACGAAGCCGAGCCGGACACCCCGAATCTCGACTTCCAAGGCACGACCCCATACGAGGACTACGTCCAGGCGTCCGTGCTCACCCACCTCCAGCACCCGCTCTCCGACGACCCCGGAGAGATGGTTTTCCTGGTTACCACCCAGGTCATGGAGCTGTGGTTCACCGTGATCGTCCACGAGTGGCACACCGCCGCGCAGGCGCTGCGCGAGGACGATCTGCCCACCGCGCTGGCCGCGCTCAAGCGCTCCACGTACGAGCTCGAATCGCTCAACGCGTCGTGGAAGCCGCTCGCGCACCTCACGCCCGGCCAGTTCAACTCCTACCGCTCCGCGCTCGGCGAGGGCTCCGGCTTCCAGTCCGCGATGTACCGGCGGATGGAGTTTCTGCTCGGTGAGAAGTCCGCGTCGATGCTCGTCCCGCACCGGGGCGCGCCGCGCGTGCACGCGGAGCTGGAGAAGGCCCTGACCGAGCCCAGCCTCTACGACGAGGTGCTGGGCTATCTCGCCCGCCAGGGCTTCGCGGTCCCCGCTTCCGTGCTGGACCGCGATCCCACGCGGCGGTACGAGCCGGACGCCGCGGTCGAGCGGGTGTGGCAGGAGATCTACTCCGGCCCGGACGACACCGCGGCGGCCCGCCTGGGCGAGGCGCTGACCGAGGTCGCCGAGCTGGTGTGGCGCTGGCGCAACGACCATCTCGTCGCGACCCGGCGGGCCATGGGGGCCAAGGCCGGTACGGGTGGCTCTGCGGGGGTCGCCTGGCTGGAGAAGCGGGCGACGAAGAACGTCTTCCCCGAGCTGTGGACGGCGCGCAGCCATGTCTGACCTGTCCGAGCCGAACGCGTCCGCCACCGCCTCCCTGGCCGAGGAGGCGGCGAAGCTGGACGCCGCCGACGAGCTCCACACCAAGCGCGCCGACTTCGTCCTCGACGACACGATCTACCTCGACGGCAACTCGCTCGGCGCCCTGCCGGCCGCCGTCCCCGCCCGGCTGGCCGACGTCGTGGCCCGCGAGTGGGGGCAGCTGCGCATCCGGTCCTGGGAGGAGAGCGGCTGGTGGACCGCACCGGAGCGGATCGGCGACCGCGTCGGGCGGATCGTCGGCGCCGCGCCCGGGCAGGTGGTGGTCGGCGATTCGACCAGCGTCAATGTCTTCAAGGCCCTCGTGGGCGGCGTACGGATCGTCCAGGGGCGGCCTGCGGGGCGAGATGCGGCCCGGGACGAAATTCTCGTCGACGAGTCCACCTTTCCCACCGACGGCTATATCGCCGAGTCCGCCGCCCGGCTGACCGGCTGCACCCTGCGGCCCGTACCCGCCCCCGAGATGGCCGCCGCCGTCGGCCCGCGCACCGCCGTCGCGCTCGTCAACCACGTCGACTACCGCACCGGCCGCCTCCACGACCTGCCCGGCACCACGGCAGCCGTGCACGCCGCGGGCGCGCTCGTCGTCTGGGACCTGTGCCACAGCGCGGGCGCGCTGCCGGTCGGGCTCGATGCGCACGGGGTCGACCTCGCGGTCGGCTGTACGTACAAGTACCTCAACGGCGGGCCCGGTTCGCCCGCCTATCTGTACGTCGCGCATGAGCACCAGCCCCGGTTCGACTCCCCGCTGCCCGGCTGGAACTCCCACGCCGACCCGTTCGGCATGGCGCCCGCGTACACCCCGGCCGACGGCGCCGTCCGCGGCCGGGTCGGCACCCCCGACATCCTGTCCATGCTCGCGCTGGAGGCCGCGCTGGACGTCTGGGACGGGGTCTCGACGGCCGCCGTACGGGCCAAGAGCCTCGCCCTGACGGACTTCTTCCTGCGCTGCGTGGACACCTACGTCCCGGCGGGGCGCGTCGAGTCCGTCACCCCCGCCGCGCATGAGCGGCGCGGCAGCCAGATCGCGCTGCGCTGCGCCGATGCGGGCGAGGTGATGGCCGAGCTCATCCGCCGCGGCGTCGTGGGCGACTTCCGCCGCCCCGACGTGCTGCGCTTTGGCTTCACCCCGCTCTACACCGGCTTCGCCGACACCGAACGCGCGGCGCGCGTGCTGGCCGCGGTGCTGGCGGGCGAACCGGGTGCGTCGGGCGGGTCGGGCGCGTCGGGGGAGGTGGCCTAACCGTGCCGCGCCGCCGCGCCTGGTCATGCGTGGGGCACCACCCGGTGTGGCCGGACGCGCCGATGGCCGGCCGGGCGGGCCAGGCAGACCGAGTCGGCCAGACCGACCAGGTCAGCCAAGCTGGCCGGGCCGCCCCGGCCGCCCCGGCCGGCCAGGCGGCATCCGCCGAGGCCGAGGAGGCGTCCCTCTTCGGCCTCGCGCCCGTGTCCCCCGACCGCGTCGCCGCGTACGGCGACCACCGCGACCAACTGGTCGACTTCTATCTGCCCGAGGCGGAGGCGGAAGGGGGCGCGGCCGCGGCGCCCGCCCCGCTGGTGCTGCTGTTCCACGGCGGCGCCTGGCGCGCCCCGTACGACCGGCGCCACCTCTCGCCGTTCGCCGCGTATCTGGCGGGGCGCGGGTTCGTGGTGGCGTCGGTGGAGTACCGCCGGGGCGGCCCGGACGGGGGAGACGGCTCCCCGCCGCGGGCCGGGCGGTGGCCGGAGACGCTGGACGACATCGCGGCCGCCGTGGACACCGTGCCCGGGCTCGCGCGGGGTCTTGCGCTGCCCGTCGACCTGGCGCGCGTGGTGCTCGTGGGGCATTCGGCGGGCGGGCATGCCGCGCTGTGGGCGGCGGCCCGCCATGTCCTGCCGCCGGACTGCCCCTGGCATCTCCCCTCGCCTCCCCCCGTGTGCGGCGTGGTCGCGCTCGCCCCCATCGCGGACTTCGCCACCGCCCGCGAGCTGCGGGTGTGCTCGGACGCCGTCAGCCAGTTCCTCGACCTCGACATCCCCGGCGGCGAGGCCCACCACGAGGACCGGCTGCCGCTCGCCGATCCCGCCGCGCTGCTCCCCACCGCCGTCCCCACCGCCATCGTGCAGGGCGCCACCGACATCGACGTCCCGCCGCAGGTGGCGTACGCGTTCACGGAGACGGCGCGGCGCGCCGGACAGCCGGTCCGGGCGGTGCGGCTCGCCTCCACCGGGCACTTCCCGCTGATCGACCCCACGGCCGCCGCCGTACGCACGGTCGCCGACGAGATCGCCCACGTCGCCCGTAACAAAAGGAAGTAGCGTCCCGGCATGAGCAGCAGCGCAGCGCCCGCCCCCGTCTTCGACCCCTGGCAGCCCTCCTTCGTCGCCGACCCCTACCCGGCGTACGCGGCGCTGCGCGAGCGTGGCCGCGCGCACTATTACGGCCCCTCCAGGCAGTGGCTGATCCCGCGCCACGAGGACGTCCGGGCCCTGCTGCGGGACCGCCGCCTCGGCCGTACCCATCTGCACCGTTTCAGCCACGAGGAGTTCGGCCGCACCGCCCCGCCGCCCGAGCACGAGCCGTTCCATACGCTCAACGACCACGGGATGCTGGACCTGGAGCCGCCGGACCACACCCGGCTGCGCCGTCTGGTGTCCAAGGCGTTCACGCCGCGTACGGTCGAGCGGTTGGCGCCGGTCGTCGAGCGGCTGGCGGACGAGCTGGCGGAGGCGTTCGTCGCGGAGGGTGGCGGCGATCTTGTCGCGGCGGTCGCCGAGCCCCTGCCGGTGGCCGTCATCGCCGAGATGCTGGGCATTCCACCGTCCGACCGCGCGCAGCTGCGCCCCTGGTCGGCGGATATCTGCGGGATGTACGAGCTGAACCCGGGCGAGGAGACCGCGCGGCGCGCGGTCCGCGCGTCCGTCGAGTTCTCGGCGTATCTGCGTGAGCTGATCGCCGCTCGCCGCCGGGCCCCGGGGGAGGATCTGATCAGCGGGCTCGTCGCGGCGTACGACGAGGGGGACCGGCTCACCGAGCAGGAGATGATCTCCACCTGTGTGCTGCTGCTGAACGCCGGTCATGAGGCCACGGTCAACTCCACGGGCAACGGCTGGCTGGCCCTCTTCCGCCACCGCGATCAGCTCGCACTGCTGCGGTCCGACCCCGATGCGCTGCTGCCCACCGCCGTCGACGAGCTGCTGCGCTACGACACGCCGCTCCAGCTGTTCGAGCGGTGGGTGCTGGACGATATCGAGGTCGGCGGGACGGTCATCCCACGCGGCAGCGAGGTCGCGCTGCTCTTCGGTTCGGCCAACCGGGACCCGGAGCGCTTCCCCGACCCCGACCGGCTGGACCTGTCCCGTACGGACAACGCCCACTTCAGCTTCGGCGGCGGTATCCACTACTGCCTGGGCGCGCCCCTGGCCCGCCTCGAACTGGCCGCTTCCTTCGGTGCGTTGCTGCGGAGGGCGCCGGGGCTGCGGCCGGTCGCGGAGCCGCGGTGGAATCCCGGGTTTGTCATCCGGGGGCTGCGGGAGCTGCTGGTCGAGGTCTGAACTCGCGAAGAAAGAAACCCCCGTCGTCGTCCACACCCTGT